>JACDAF010000007.1 GCA_013695575.1 Chloroflexota bacterium
CCGTGTGGCGCGAGGACGTATCTCTGCTCGTGTGTCCGGCCTGTCGATCGCCACTCGATGTCCTCTGGAGCAGCTCCGATGACGGAGCGCTCGGGCACGTGCGCGGCGCGTGTTCCGAGGTGTTCCCCGTCATCGCCGGATTGCCACGGCTCCTACTCGGGACGGCCCGCGAGATCGTGGTGGTTGCCCACCCTGGCTGGTTCGCGGCCAACGGGCCGCTCCGCGGCTGGTCGGCTGGTGAGACCCCGCCCCGACCTGATATTCAGCTTGTCCATCGCTTCGATCGCGAGTGGAAGCGGTTCGCCGACATGCGGCCCGCCGAGCGCACGCTGATCTTCGAGCGCTATTTCGACCTTGTACAGCCAAAGCTGCTTGGCCCGGGCAACACGATCCTCGACGCCGGGTGCGGAGGAGGCCGCTGGGCGGTCGAGGTCGCTTCACGAGGGGGCCGGGTCATCGCGCTCGACCTCGGACAGAGCATCGAGCTTGCTGCCCGGCACGTCGGGCCGCCCGCCCTGTTCGTGCAGGCCGACATCCGCGACGTTCCACTTGCTGCGCGGAGCGTCGATCTCGCCTACTCGCTGGGGGTCCTGCATCACATCGAGGAGACGGATCTCGCCGTGCTCCGGATCGTTGGGACGATCAAGCCTGGCGGCTGGTTCCTCATCTACTTGTATTACGCGCTGGACGGAAGGGGCCGGCTGTTCCGCGCGACGTTCACCCTCGTAGATGGCCTCCGACGGGTGATCTCATCGCTGCCGCAGTTCGTGCTGGCGCCCATCACCACGGTCATAGCCGCGGTCGTGTATCTGCCGCTGGCGCGGCTGGCGCGGATCTTGGAGGCTGCGGGACTGAAGGCTCTTGCCGACCGTATCCCGCTGCGGATCTATAGTGCGCTGTCGTTTCGCACGATGCGCAATGACAGTCTCGATCGCTTCGGAACGAAGCTCGAGAAGCGCTACCGGCGTGACGAGGTGATCGGCCTCCTCGAACGTGCGGGCCTGGAGGACATCCGCGTGTCCGAAGGCTCGCCGTACTGGCATGCAGTGGGGCGTCGACCCACCGTCCCTGGGCTCGACGACGAGGCCGAGGTCGAGAGCGCACGTGCGCGCTAAGCGCCGCGACCGCGCCCGCCCTCGGGAGAAGAAGGTCTCGCGAGACCCGGTTCCACATCCGACGACGTCCGCGGCGCATGCCGTCTTCGCCTTGGTTGCGGCGGTTCTCCTCTGGCGCGCGACCGCGCAGGCCTGGGTCGCCGAAATCGCCCCCGATGAGGCCGTCGCCGCGGCGCTCCGCACGGCGCTCCCGCTCGCGAGCGCCGCCGGGAGCGCGCTCCTCCTCGTGCTCGGTCGCGACCGTCCGCTGCGCGCCCTCGCGACGGACGCCGCCTCGTACGGTGCGCTCCTCGTCGTCGTGTTCGCGCTCGCGCTCGGTCCGCTGCCGCGTGACGGGATCGGCCTCCTCTTCGTCATCGCCGTCGTCGCACGGATCGGGCCGGCGGCGATCGATGTCGCGACGCGCGACCGGGGCGCGGTCGCGGCGTTCCTCGTCGCGCTCGCGCTCTACGCGCCGCTTGCCGCGTGGGTGGCCGCGAGTGCCGCGCCCTACGGCGACCAGGTCCATTACCTCATGGCTGCGGAGCGGTTACGCGAAGGGAGCCTCGATGCGACGCTCGACGCGGCGCTCTTCCGCGAGCTCATCGGAGCTGACCCCACGAACGCCGATCGCGCGACGCACGAGATCGCCTCGCCCGCGGGCCCGCGCTCGGTGCAGGGCCCGCTGCTGCCCGCGCTGCTGCTTCCGGGGTGGATCCTCGGCGGTCGCGTCGGTGCGCACCTGGTCGTCGCCCTCATCGCGGCACTCGTCTCCGCGCAGCTGTGGCTCCTGCTGCGGGAGGCCGCGCCGCCCGGGCGTCCGCGGCAGCTCGCGTGGCTGGGCACGACCTTCCTCGCGCCATCCCTGCCGCTCGCGACGCACGTGTACCCGAACGCGCTCGGCGCGCTGCTCGGCGTCGCGGCGTACCGCGCCGCGTTCACGCGAAGGTCCGCGCTGCCTCTCGCCGCGGGCGCGCTGCTCGGCGCGACACTGCTGCTCACACCGCGCGACGGCCTGCTGCTCCTCGCGCTTGCTCCCTTCGCGCTCCGCCTGCACGGCCGCCGCTTCCTTGCTGGCGTGGGGGCCGCCGCGGCGGTCGCCATCGCCGTGAACGCGCTCATCTACGGGATCCCGGTCCCGTACGCCGGATACGCCTTCGGCACGGCGGCGGCGCAGGTGCTCGAGCAGGAGCCGTCTATCACCTTCCGCTTCTGGGTCGGGCTCCCGGCGATGCTCTTCGACCGCACCTTCGGGCTCGCTGCCGTCGCGCCCTGGGCCTTCCTCGCCATCGCCGGACTTGTGTCCGGTCTTCGCGAGCGCCGCGCGGCGCTGCTCCCCGCGGCCGTGGCGATCGCAGTCACGCTCGCGGTCCTCTCGGTCTTCCGCTACTGGGAGGGCGGCTACGCGCCGCCCGCGCGCTACCTCATCGAGGTACTGCCACTGGCCGCGCCGTTCATCGCCTGCGGCATCGTCGTCGCCGGGCGCTGGGTCTCGAGCGCGCTGTTCGGCATCGGCGCTCTCGCGACCATCCTCCTGGCGGCGATCCCGACGGCCGGGCTCAACTCGGCGTTCGAGCACAAGCTCCGCGAGCAGATCGCGGTGGCGGTCGGGACCGATCCGCTGGGCTGGCTCCCGTCGTTCCAGCCGACGACGCCCGACTGGTACGTCGCTGCGTACCTGCGGCTCGTACCGGCGCTGCTCCTCTGCGCAGCGCTCGTCTGGCTCGGCCGCCGCAGCGTGCGCGCATGAGCGTCGGTCGCGCGCTCACCGTGCACCTGCTCGTCTCGTTCGCGCTGATCGCCCTCACCTTCAACGCGACCTCGCAGCCGTGGATCGCCGATGTGGCCGTCGATCACGTCGTGGACAGCCTCGTGCGCAAGTGGCTCCTCTGGACGCTCGCGCTGGCGAACCTCGCCGGCGCCTTGGTCGTGGCCGCGCTTCCAAGCTCTCGTCGTGGAGCGTTCATCGCCCGGCATGCGGCGCTCTCCCTGTTCGTTCCGGTGGTCCTGCTGCTCCTCCGCTCGGGCCCGGGGCTCCTCGCGGGCCAGCTCGGCGCGCTGTACGTCGCGCTCATCGTCGCGGTCGCGCTGCACCTCCTCTGGGGCCTGTGGGACGCACTCGCCGGGATCGGCGATCGCACCGCCGCGGCGCTGCTGGGTGCTGTCGCGCTCGCCGTCTTCCTCGCGTTGCTGCCGTACCACCGCGCCGTGCAGCCGACCGCATCCGACGAGCCCCACTACCTGCTCATCGTGCAGAGCCTGCTCTACGACCGCGACCTCGATCTGCGCAACGACTACGAGGGCGACCGCTACCGCGTCTTCTACCCCGATCGGCTCCCCGACATGCACGGTATCGAGGTCGGCCGCGCGGTGTACCCGATCCGCGACCTCGGGCTGCCGATCGCCGCCGCGGTGCCGTTCGCGGTCGGCGGACGGACCGGAGTGCTCGCGGTCATCTGCGTGCTCGGTGCGCTCCTCGCGGCGCAGCTCTTCCTGCTCGCGCGCGACCTCGGCTTTCGCCGCGAGAGCGCGTTCGTGGCAGCCGCACTCGCATCGTTCACCCATCCGGTGCTCACGTACACGACGCAGATCTATCCCGAGCTCGCGATCGCGCTCATCTTCGCGACGGTCGCGCGGCTCCTGCGACGTGGCCGCGCGACCGGGTGGCAGGCGCTCGCGCTGGCCAGCGCGCTCACCGCGCTGCTGCCGCTGCTCAGCACCCGCGCATGGCTCATCGCGGCGCCGGTCGCGCTCGTCGCGGGCCTCTTTGGGATCCTCGCACCGCTGTCGCTCGCCGAGCGCGCGCGGCGCGGCGTGGCGGCCGGCGCGCCCTTCGTCGCGATCGTCGGCGCGCTGGCGGTCGCGAACGGCGCGATGTTCGGCGTGTACCTGCCGAGTGCCGGCTACTACATCATTCGCGACCAGCAGCAGGTGCTTGCGTACACGCCGCAGGTCGGCGGTCTGGGCCTGCTGTTCGATCGCGTCTTCGGGCTGGTCGGTCGGGCGCCGATCTACCTCCTGGCGCTCCTGGGGCTCGGTGCGCTCTGGGCGCGACGCCGCACGCACGGTGCGACGCTGCTCGTGCTGGCCGCGGGCTGGCTCGCGTACTTCGCGTACATCGCCAGCATCGCGTACTGGTGGGCCGATGGCTCGCCCCCCTCGCGCTACCTGCTCGGGAGCATCCCGTTCCTCGTTGTCGCGCTCGCGGGCGGGCTCGACCTTCTCGCCGCGGTCCCTTGGAGGGCGCTCGCCGCGTCCGGCGTGGCCGCGCTTGCGGGGACCTCGGCCTTCGTCGCATATGTCTACGCGGTGCTGCCGAACATCCGGTACGACCTGGCGCTCGACATCCGCGCCCGGAACGGCTCGGGGCAGCTGTGGGACCACCTCGGCCGCGTCTTCCGGCCGGAGCCGGGCCGTGTGCTGCCGTCGCTCGTGACGCTCGATGCCGCCTCGATCGCCCTTGCCCTCGCGTGGGCTGCGCTCGGGGTCGTGCTCATCGCGGCCGGGTTCCGCATGGCCGCGCGCGGCGCCCGTCGGTCCGTGCCGCTAGCCTAGGAAGCCCAGATGGAGCGCTACCAGCGGCACCGCTACGCCCTCGTGCTGCCGTTCATCCTGCTCGCGCTCGTCATGCTGGTCGGTGGCCTCGCCAACGGCGTCACCGCAGCGGGGCGTCTCATCGATGACTACACCAGCGACCCGGTGAAGGACGGCGAGCTCACCATGGGCCGGCGCAAGGCCTGGAGCGCCGAGGACGGCACCTTCGTGATGGAGAGCGTGCCGCGCACGACATCGATCCGGGTGGACGCGGGCGGTTACTTCCGCACGCACGCTCCACCGGAGGGCGGGGAGGTGCGGCTCGCACCGAACTCCATCACGGTGCAGGTGAACGTCGAAGGCGCGGAGCCGGTGATCGGCGTGCCCGCGGCCCAGATCCGGCAGGAGACCCGCGTCCTCGCGACCGCCAACAGCACCGGCGGCGCGAACGTGGCGCCGCACCCGGGTAGGAACGCGAAGGTCACGATCTGCGCGAAGGGCTACCGGACGAAGGAGGTCACCGTCAGCGGGGTTACCCTCGTGGTGACCTTGCCGCGCGATGAGACCGGCGACTGCGCCCCGCTGCCAACACCGACCCCCAATCCGAACGTCACGCCGATACCGTCGCCCGGGGCGTCGCCGTTGCCCGGCGTGTCGCCGCCGTCGCCTGCGGCGTCGCCGGGCGCCTCGCCCTCACCGAGCCCCTCACCTCGGTAAGAGACGGGCTCTTCGCCTGTCGCGGACGCGTTACCCTCATAGTGAAGTTCACTATCGGAGGCCGACAGATGGCTGGGAACCGACGTGCCGCGGGCAAGGAGCCGCCGGTAAGTGTTGCGATGACAAAGGAGCAGAAGCAAGAGTTCACCGCCGAGGCGCGCCGTCGCGGTCTCGGGGTCTCCACCACCATCCGGACGCTCGCTGTTGAGCGGGCCAACGAGCTTCGCGAGCAGCGACAGCGCGGACGTGCGGAGCGCTGGCAGAGCG
>JACDAF010000047.1 GCA_013695575.1 Chloroflexota bacterium
TTCGATTCGCTCGGCGAGTCGCGGCGGTCACTGCTCTGGCGGGCTCGTGATGCACACCGGACCTCGCCCGCGCTCGCCCGTCCGTCGCTCGCCTTCCCGAGCCCGGACGCGCCGCCACTGCCCGAGCTCTCCGAGGCGGAGCTGACCGCGCTCGACTACCGGATCACCGGCATCCCGACCGGCCCACAGGTCATGCGGTTCTACCGCGAGCAGCACGCTGCGCGCGGCGTCGTGACGTCACGGGGGCTCGCTGCGCTGCGGCATGGCCAGCAGGTCACCGTCGCAGGTGCGATCGTCGTGAAGCAGCACCCGGGGACGGCCAAAGGCCACGTGTTCCTCTCGCTCGAGGACGAGGTCGGGATCTCGAACATCATCATCCGTCCCGCCACCTACCGCATCTTCAAGCGCACGCTCGACGAGCGCGCGGCGATCGTCGTCGAAGGGACGCTGCAGCACGTCGATGGCGTGCTCTCGGTCCTGGCGCGCAGGCTCGAGGCGCTCGAGCTGTTCGTGCCCATCGCCGTGCGGGAGTGGCACTGACCGCAGATACGCCTGACACGCCGATGCGCCCCGCCTTGCGGCGGGGCGCATCGTCGAGGAAGGAAGGATGGGTAAGCGGGGAGGATCTAGTTCCCGAGCTTGTCCGGGAACTGCTTGACGATCGCGGCCGTGATCGGATCGGCGAGCATCTGGCTGTGGTCCTCGGCCGTCTTGAGGCTCGAGTACCCGGTCTTGTAGTCCTTCGCGGCAAGCTGATCGACGGACTTCGCAATGCCGTTGACGTGCATGACGAGCAGCTGCTCGACGGCACCCTTCGGCAGGTTCGGGTTCGCTCCCGAGAGGAAGGCGTCGAAGTCCCGGCGGTAGCCATCGAGGTCCTTCACCGCCTTGTCCTTCGCGGCCGCGTCGTTCTTGGCCGCACCCTGGGTGTACGCCACGAACATCCCGATGTGCGCACGCCAGAGCTCGAGGAAGCGGGCCTCGGCGGGCGCCCCGTAGACGGAGCCGATGTTCTTGCTCAGCTCCACCGTGTTCTTGTCGAGCGCCGCGGCGCCGGCCTTGAAGCCCGGGTCCGAGCCCGCGAGGGCCATGCGCACGGGGAGACCGGCGAGGTAGACGTGCGAGCCGAGCAGGTTGTTCATGGAGACGCGGAGGTCGACCGCCTTGGAGGCGCCGTTGCCCGGGAACTTGTCCGGGAACTGCTTGGCGACCGCGCCTGCCAGCGGGTCCGCGATCTTCTGGCTGTGGTCTGCGGCGGTCTTCAGGCTGTCGAAGCCCTTGGCGAAGTCGCCGGCGGCGATGCCGTCGACGGCTGCGGCGATGTGCTGGACGTGCGGGACGAGGAGCTCCGCGACCGCGCCCTTGGGCAGGTTCGGATTGGCTCCGGACAGGAACGCGTCGAAGTCCTTGCGGTACCCATCGAGGTCCGCGACGGCCTTCTGCTTCGCCGCCGCGTCGTTCTTGGCCGCACCCTGGGTGTACGCGACGAACATCCCGATGTGGGCACGCCAGAGCTCGAGGAAGCGCTTCTCGGCGTCGGCGCCGTACGCGGCGCTGATCGTCTTGCCGAGCTCGACGGTGTTCTGGTCGAGTGCGGCGGCGCCGCCCTCGAAGCCTGGGGTGTTGCCAAGGAGCGCCTCCGCGACGGCGAAGCCGGCGAGGTAGACGTGCTCGGTGAGCTGAAGGTTGAGCGCCGTGCGCAGGTCGGACGACTTGCTGGTGAGGGTCACCGCGGCGGCACTCGCGCTCGGTGCCGCGCTTGGCGCCGTAGTCGGAGATGCCTGGCTCGTGCCGGGCGCGGATTGGGCGCACGCCGCCGCCGTGAAGACAGCCGCGAGCGCGAACGTCGAGAGCCGGAGCAGGGATCGATGCATCTGTGTCCTTCTTTCTTTACGAGTCATCGGACGACGACCTTCGCCGTCATGTGCGCGTGTCGGTCGCAGAAATACGCGAAATCACCGGCTTCAGCGAAGGTGAACGAGAAGCTCGCTCCCGGCGCGTCCATCCGGCCGTCGAAGGCTCCCGTCGGCTTGCGGTCGTACGCGCCGAAGTCGTCCTTCTTCGTAGCTGTGCCCGCGGTCGCGGTGTGCAGGATGTCGTCGCGGTTCGTCCACGTGACGGTCGTCCCTCGAGTGACTTCGAGGACCGCAGGTGCGAACTGGAAGCTGCGGATCTCCACCGTCGCCGGGCTCTTCGCGGTCGCGGCCGGGCTCGAGCAACCGGCTGCAAGGAGGAGCAGGGCGGTGAGGGTGAAGACTGTGAAGCGGTGCACGCCGTGGTCTACGAGGTCCGTGGCGCGAGCGATGACCGTTTACACGAACGTCGCAGGAAAGACGGAAGCCCCGGCCTGGGCCGGGGCTTCCGTGCTGTCTCATGTGCTGCGACCGCGCTGCTCGGCGATCAGGCGGCCCTTGAGCCGATCCGGTCGCTGGTTCCCATGCGACCGACATACACGCCGAGAGCGCCGAGCACGAGGTGCACGACGTTGTCGAGCCAGGTGTACCCGACCTTCGGCAGCAGGCCGAAAAGGTTCGGCGCGACGAATCCGATGACTCCGACGAGCAGGAGGGTGACGCCGATCACCGTCGCGATCATCCGAGCGGTGCCGTTGTCACGCATGCCGAAGCCGATGTAGGCCAGCACCGCGCCGAGCGCGAGGTGGATCACGTCCTCGACGATCTCGATGTTCAGGAGTCCGATGAGCTGGTCACCAAGGAGCAGGCCCGCGACGCCAAGGAGCAGCAGGACCACTCCGACGACCTGTCCGTACGTGCGTGCGTTCACATTGCCTCCACTGTTCATGTGGCAGCCCACCGCGAGCGGCCGAGCTTCCCTGGGAGTCTACGCACTTCTCCCCCTAGGGGATTACCTTTAGCCTCATCCATGGGCCGAACACCTGTCGTACCTGTTGCCGAATCGACCGATGAACAGCTATTGGAGCGCATCGCTGCAGGTGACGCCGGCGCGCTCGGCGAGATCTACGACGCCTACGGCCGGATTGTCTTCGCCATCGTTTACCGCATGCTCGCCAGCCCGGAGGCCGCCGAGGAGGTCGCCCAGGACGTCTTCCACGCGGTGTGGCGTCGTGCCGGCGCGTACCGGCGGGAACGCGGTGCCGTACGTACCTGGCTCCTCGCGATCGCGCGGAATGCGGCCATCGACTGGCGGCGCACCAGGGGCAAGCGCGTCGAACGTGAGGTCGAGCTCGATGCAGCGACCGCGATGCGCGCGGACTCGAGCGTGGTGGACAGCGTGCTGTTGAGCCTGCGCGCCGAGCGCGTGCGCGACGCGGTGCGCACGCTCCCGCCCGAGCAGCGCGATGTCCTGGCGCTCGCCTTCTGGGGTGGGCTGACGCAGGCGGAGATCGCCCTGCGGACCGCCACACCGCTCGGCACCGTGAAGAGCCGGGTCCGCCTCGGGATGGAAAAGCTCCGTCTGCATCTCGCGGAGGAGTCATGAACACCCACCCGACCGACGACCTCGCAGCATTCTCCATCGGCGCGCTCGATGCGTCGGAACAGGCGGGCGTGGACACACACCTCGCGTTGTGCGAAGTCTGCCGCGCCGAGGTCGCCTCTTTCGCTGAGGTCGCGTGGGGGATCGCGGAGCTCGCCCCACTCGTGGCGCCCGGGCCCACGCTGCGCGAGCAGGTGCTCGATCGCGTCCGTCCGCGGACCGCGCGGGTCGCGTCCACCGCCTCGCGGCCGCCACTGCTGGATGGTCTTCGCCGGATCTTCGACCTGAAGGTCCCGCTCGCGGTGCCGCTTGCCCTGGCGCTCCTGCTCGCGATCTCCCTCGGCGGTCTCGGATCGGCGCGTGCGGACGCGGACGCGTATGCGCGCGCCGTCGCGGGCGTTGCGGACGGGACCGTCGTGACGCTCGCCGCCACGGCTGGTACCGAGGCGCGCGGGTCCCTCGTCGTCCCGGCGACCGGTGACCCCTACCTGATCCTCCGGCTCCCGGCGCCGCCGGCCGGAAAGACCTGGGAGGCCTGGGTCCTGCGGGGGGAGCAGCCGCTCGCGGCCGGGATCAGTGGAGACCGCTGGGGCGTGGTCACGCTCGTCCTCTCGCAGCCGGTGCGGCCCGGCGACGGCGTCGCCGTTACGCTCGAGGATGCCGGAGGCGTCGCCGCCCCGCGTGGCACCATCGTGCTGCAGGCTCGCACCTAGCAGACGTCCGTTCGGCTGCTGTCACCGGACGATACCCCGCTGTCACTGGTCCGTTGCGCGCAGGCGCCAGAATCGAGCCAGCGACCCAGGCGGATGTTGGGGGGACAAGTGCAGATCGAGGTTCCGAGCGCTCGCGCGCAGGATCTGCTGGATTCGATCTTTCGCGTGGCGACGACGCTGGTCCGTGGAGACCGGGCGTCGCTCATGCTGCGGGCGGAGAACTCCACCGACTTCGTGATCGCGCGGGCGATCGGCCTGGCCGAGGACGTACGCACGCAGGTCCGCGTCCGCCTGGGCGAGGGCATCGCCGGCAAGGTCGCCGCGACCAGACGCGCCCTCCTCGTCCGCGGCACTGCGGATGAGGCTCCGAACGGGCCCAGCCGTGGCTATTACCGCACGCGATCCTTCGTCTCGGTCCCGGTCGTCGTCGGCGACGAGCTGCGCGGCGTGCTCAACGTGGCCGACCCCGTCGAGTCCTCCTCCTTCGGCGACAGCGATCTCGAGACGCTCGAGGTGCTCGCCGAGCACGTCGGCGCTTGCCTCGTGCAGCAGGACCAGGACGAGGTGCTGCTGCGGCTGGCGGAGACCGACCCGCTCACCTGGCTCTTCAACCGGCGGCACTTCGACCGGCAGATCGAGGCCGAGACGAACCGGGCGTTGCGCAGCGAGCACCTGCTGGCGCTCCTCGTCATCGACGTGGACGGGTTCAAGAGCATCAACGACCGTTTCGGCCATCGCGTCGGCGATCAGGTGTTGAAGGGCGTCGCGGCGGCCCTTACGCAGGCTGTCCGGCTGTACGACGTGCCGACACGCTACGGGGGCGACGAGTTCGCGGTCCTGCTGCCGGAGGCCGACACGGAAGCGGCGGCACGCGTGGCACGGCGGATCCTCGAGAAGGCGGCGGCGGCGGCCCTGCCGGGGGTCCTCGCCGACACCGGTGAGCGCATCCGTCTGTCCATCGGGATCGCGACCTTTCCCCGTCCCTTCGCGGAGGCGTCGGCCCTGGTGGAAGCGGCGGACGCCGCGATGTACAGCGCCAAGGAGGCGGGTGGCGGGATCCGCGTCCGGGAGCACACCTTCGGGGATGGCCCGCGCGGCCAGCTGCAGGCGCGAGGGTCGGCCCGGTCCGAGATGGCGCCGGCGCCGTACCTCGCCGAGCCGTCGCGGCTCGCCACGGCGGAGCTGCAGCTCATGATCCCCGCCGATCTCGCGGCGGAGTGGAACGCCGTCGTCGTCGGCCGGGAGGGCCACATCCTCACGGTCGCGATGCCCGCACCAAGCACCGTGGCCGTGGACGCGCTCTCAAAGGCTTCGGGG
>JACDAF010000058.1 GCA_013695575.1 Chloroflexota bacterium
TCGCTCCCGCGTCTCCGGCCGTTTCGCGTCCTCGATCGCGCCAACGAGCTCCCTCCGCCGCGAGGAGGAGAGCGCGTCGAAGGCCGACCGGAGCTTCGCGCGCGCGAGGGCCCGGACCACGTCGGAAGGCACCCCGACGACGCGCGGCGCCTCGTCGGTCATGAGCCGGACGGGCGTGCGCCTTCCGGCCACGACCTTGGCTGTCTCGCGGTTCTCCTTTCGCAGCGGGAGGTAGAACCTGTCGCCGTAGACGGCAACTGTCGTGCGATAGGTGTACGCGTTCACGGTCGCCCTCACCGGTGGTCGCTTTCGATCTCCGAGCGCCGCGACGGCCTTCGCAGGCACCTCGATGAGCATGACGCCGCCCGGCTCGGGCTGCCGGGGGGGTAACAGTGAAGCGGCCCTCGGCCACGCGCCGAAATCTAGCGGCTCTCGGTCACGCCGATGCGCGGGCAGCTGTCCCGGAGCACGCACTCGGAGCAAAGCGGCCGGCGCGCGACGCACACGTGACGCCCGTGCCGGATGAGGCTCATATGGAGCTCATACATGAGCTCGTCGGGGACCGCGCGCTGCAGCAGCGCCTGCGCGACCATCGCGTTCGCCCTGGGCGGGACGAGACCAAGTCGGACTGCGGTCCGGTGCACGTGCGTGTCGACAGGAAAGAACGGCCGGTCCAAGGAGAAGAGCAGCACGCACGCCGCGGTCTTCGGTCCCACGCCGGCGAGCGCCACGAGGGTCTTCCAGAGCGCCTCATCGGTGAGGCCGCGGAGCGCTCGCTCGTCGAGGCCGACGCCGCTCTCGCGGACGGAGCGGAGCACCTTCTTGATCCGAGGTGCCTTCGTCGGCCCGAGGCCACCGCGCTTGATCGCGTGCGCGATCGCCCCGACCGGGGCGTCGGCGACCTCGTCCCAGGATGCGAACCGCCGGCGCAGGTCCGCGTACGCGCGGTCGCGGTTCACATCGTTGGTGTTCTGGGACAGGATCGTGAGCACGAGCTCGTCGAGGGGCGGCAACCGCCTCGGCGACGGCGGCGGCCCGTGGACCCGGAGGAGCCGACGCGCGATCGAGCGGAGCCTGGTCCGGAGCGGTGCGGGCACGCCACGGAGTGTGGCGAATAGCGCGCCGGCGCCGAGCGTTGACTCGTAGAGTGGGGATATGGACGCCAGCCCGGTCGGGACCGAGAGCGACGCCACCGACCCGTTCGAGCGCGACGCGCTCTCGTACCTCGACGCGCTGTACCGGACGGCGCTCCGCATGACCCGCTCGGAGGAGGAGGCCGAGGACCTCGTGCAGGAGACCTACATCCGCGCCTTCCGCTTCCAGGAGCAGTTCGAGGCAGGCACGAACCTCAAGGCCTGGCTGTTCCGCATCCTCACCAACACGTTCATCAACCAGTTCCGCCGCAGGAAGTCGCGGCCCCAGACCACCGAGCTCGACGACGTCGATGAGTCGGCCCTGTACCGCCACATGACTGGCGCGTCCGCGGCGTCCACAGCGGCCGAGCCGGAGGCGGTCGTGCTCGACCGGGTGGTCGACAGTGAGGTCACGAAGGCGCTCGAGGAGCTGCCGGAGAAATTCCGGACCGTCGTGCTCCTGGACGTCGAGGGGTTCTCGTACAAGGAGATGGCCGAGATGCTGCACGTCCCGATCGGCACGGTCATGAGCCGGCTGCACCGTGGTCGGAAGTTCCTTCAGAAGCGGCTCTACGACCTTGCGCGCGACCGGGGGATCGCCGCCGCGCGCTCGATGCCGAGGCCCTCATGAGCGGCGAACACACCGACTGCGGCAATTGCATCGACCGGCTCGTGGAGTTCCTCGAGAAGGACTTCGACCCGGCGCTCGCTGCCGATCTGAGCGCTCACCTCGATGAGTGCGACGGCTGCTCGAAGGCTCGCGTCGAGGACGCGCTCGTGCGCAAGGTGCGGGACTGCACGCAGAACAACGCTCCACCGGAGCTCCGCGATCGGATAATCGAGCGCATCAGACCGACGCCGTAGCGTCGGCGACGCGGTGTCGACGTGGCACCGTGATGCCGAAAGTGTTGACATTCGTCGCCTGTGTGTGTCTATATGAGTCCACAAACGTGGCCAGGAGGGGGTGATCTCTAATGGCAGCGAAGAAGAAGGCAGCGAAGAAGTCGACCAAGAAGTCCTCGAAGAAGAAGTAACCCGGTCCCGCGGCTGAGTCGGCCGCACCTCAACGCGACGCGAACCGGCACCTTTCGCGATCCCGCCGATCCGCTCTAGGCCTGAGCGGATCGGTCTTTTTGTGCCGGTTTCGCTAGCGTTCGCGCATGCCGCCCATCGCGTGGAGTCCCGTGCTCGCCGGTGCCGCGCTCTCGCTCGCGCTGACGCTGATCAGCACACCACTCATCGGCGTCGCCGCGGGTGGCGCCCTCGCGGGCGGTCTCTCAGCCGTCGCGCGTGTGTATCAGGGATCGCTCGTCGCGGTGATCACGATCCTTGCGATCGCGGTGCTCCCGTTCGCGGGACCCGACGACACCGTGATCATCCTCCTGACGGACGCCGCCCTCTTGGCCGTGGGAGCGTTCTCGGCCTTCGTGGCCGGGCGGCTGCGCCGGTAGCGCTCTCGGCGGAAACGATCTTCTTGCGGTGGCCGCCACCGGGCTCGGCCGCGGCTCGTCCTCTGGCCGGAGCAGCTCCGGGCCTCGTCCTCGCTAGGCCATAGGGACAGAGCTCCAGCACCGGGCATCGCGGGCATTCGGGGACGGGGCGGCAGGTGCGCCGCCCGTGCAGCACCAGGGTCCACGTCGCCTTCACCCACTGCGGCCTGGGCAGCAGCGAGCGGAGGTCCTCCTCGATGACCGCCGGATCCGATGACCGGGTGAGCCCGAGGCGCGCGGCGACCCGGGCCACGTGGCGATCGACCGCGATCGCCGGAACGCCGAACGCAGCGCCGAGGACGATCGAAGCCGTTTTCCGGCCGACGCCACGGAGGGAGACGAGATCGTCCATCGTCCTCGGGACCTGTCCGCCGAAGCGCTCGACGATCCCGAGGCACGCGCCCTTGATCGCCCTCGTCTTCTGGCGGAAGAAGCCGGTCGGTTTGATCTCCCTTTCGAGAACACCGTCGGGCACGCTCAGCCAGTCGCGCGGAGAGCGGTACCTCCGGAACAGCGGCATCGTCACCTCGTTCACCCGCTCGTCCCGGGCCTGCGCCGCGAGGATCGTCGCGACGAGGAGCTCGAGCGGCGTCGTGAAGTCGAGGGTCGGCCCCCAGTCCGGATACGCCTGCGCGAGCTTGTTCACGATCATCCGGGCGCGCAGGCGCTTCGCTTGGTCCGCGAGAGCTACCGCACGTCGGCCCATGTGATGAGGGTAGTGAACGCACGACACCACACCACGACGCTCTTGTGGCGGGAGAGGTCGACCGACGTCGGGATCTCGTAGTTGAAGGAGCCGTTCGTGGCCTTGAGCGGTCCCAGGTACACCGTGTTCGCCTCCACGTAGCGCCCGCCCGTGTCGGTCGAGAGGTAGATGTGGATGTCCGGCGCGTTCGTGATGGCGACGCTCTCGAACCGCACGAAGCGCCGGCCGCCACTCTCGACGATCCGGACCTCACCCTTCCCGTTGTGCAGATCGTCGACGAAGCCGAGCTGGCCGCGCACGAGCACCTTCGCCTCGTTCGAGACGGGCTCCGCGGCGCTCGGCGGGGCCGTCCCGAAGGTCGGGGCGGGCGTTCGCACGGACACGGCCGGTACGGACACGGCCGGTAGCGACTCGTCCGCATACGTCTTGATGAAGAGCGGCGAGCCGAGGTACCAGGCAGCGCCAGCACCGGCGAGGACGATCGCGGCGGCGATCGCCATTCGGTACGGGTGTCCGGCGAAGACGCGTCTGAATGTGGCCGTCATTTGGATCCTCCTCCGGACGCCGTCGCTAGCGCAGGTCCGCCCATGTGATCAGCGTGCTGAAGTTTCGACACCAGGCCACGACGCTCTTGTACGGGGCGAGGTCGGCTGACGCCGGGATCTCGTAGTTGAAGGAGCCGTTCGTCGCTTTCAGCGGCCCAAGGTAGAGGGAGTTCGCCTCGACGTACTTCCCGCCGGTGTCCTTCGAGAGGTAGATGTGGATGTCAGGTGCGTTCGTGATGGCTACGGATTCGAACCGCACGAACCTCTTCGAGCCGACCTGGATGAGGCGCACCTCGCCTTTGCCGTTGTGCAGATTGTCGATGAACCCGAGCTCGCCCCGCGTCAGCACCTTCGCCTCGGCGGCGAGCGGTAGCGCCTCGTCGGCGCGGGTCGTGAGGAAGAGCGGCGAGCCGAGGTACCAGGCAAGCGCGAGACCCGCGAGCACGAGGGCGCCGGCCGCTGCCATCCGATAGGGGTGACCGGCGAAGATGCGTGTGAACGTGGCCGTCATGTGGCGAACCTCCTCGATGACCTCGGATCCGAGCCTGCCGGGCGAGCATGACCGGAGGATGACGGCGTGTCACGGCGCTGTCACACGGCAGGCACAGGCTGCGCGACTACGATGCGAGCGACGGTGGCCCATCCGGCGGCGCGGCGCGACCTCGATGACGCGCGTCCGATCCTGGTCGTCGACGACGACGCGAAGATCATCCAGCTCGTCCGCGCCTACCTCGAGCGTGAGGGCTTCGCGGTGATCCACGCGCGCGATGGCCGTGAGGCCCTGGAGGCGGCCCGCGAGCACGATCCGCGACTCGTCGTGCTCGACCTCATGCTTCCCGAGATCGATGGCCTCGCCGTCACACGCGCGCTTCGCGGTGACTCCAGCGTCCCGATCCTCATGCTGTCCGCGCGCGGAACCACGGCGGACCGCGTATTCGGCATCAACGAGGGCGCGGACGACTATCTGCCGAAGCCCTTCTCTCCGGCCGAGCTCGTCGTGCGGGTGAAGGCGATCCTCCGGCGCACCGAGCGGAGCGACCACGCGTCAGAGCCGCTGAGGCACCGCGACCTCACGATCGATCCGGACCGCCACGAGGTCACGCGGGCCGGGGCGCCGATCTCGCTCACACGAGCCGAGTTCCGCCTGCTCCTCGCGCTCGTGCGCGCGGACGGCCGGATCCTCTCACGCGAGTCGCTCCTCGACGCGCTGTATGGCGAGGCGGATGCCGCGGTCCTCGACCGCACGGTTGACGTGTACGTCCGGCGGCTGCGGGAGAAGCTCGGCGACGACGCCGACTCCCCGCGGTACGTCATGACCGTTCGCGGCGTCGGCTACCGGGCGGCGGGCGGCCCGGACTGAGCAGCCTGCTGCGCGGGATCGCCGCGCGCATCGCGCTCGCCTCCCTCGCGGTCGCGACGAGCGCGGTTGCGGTCCTGGCGATCGGCGTCCTCGGGGTGGCCGCCGTCGAGTTCCAGCGCCTGATGGTCGAGCACGGCGAGACCGCGGCCGCATCCAGGGACATGTTCGACCACAGCGTCCAGCAGTCGTTCATCGCCGCCGCCGTCAT
>JACDAF010000060.1 GCA_013695575.1 Chloroflexota bacterium
ACCGCCAGCCGCCTGTCGACACGACCATCCTGCGCGGCGCGCGGGCGGTCGGGGTCGTGTGCGCCCTCGCGTTCGTCGCCCCGGTCGTGCTCTCGATCGCGTTCCCGGCGGCCTTCTTCTACGCGCCGTACCACCCCGCGTACGAGCGGATGATCGGCGCTGTGCTGACATCGTTCGGCCTCGGCCTGCTGCTCGCGCTCCGCGATCCGGTACGGAACGCCGGCGTGTTCGCGATCATCGGGTTGGCCACGGGCTCGCTTGCCGGAGCCAACGTGTATGCGCTGCTCATGGACGGCGCCGACCCCTTGCACTGGTGGATGCAGGTCCCGCTCCTGCTGGCCGTCGCGACCGCCCTCGTGGTCACCTACACGCGCCTACGCCGGCCGCACCCGGTCATCGTCCGCGTGGTGGTGGCGGCGGTCACCCTCATGCCCTTCGCGCTCTTCCTCTACGACGCCGCGTACCGCTCCTTCGTGCGCTGAGTGCCAGCTGACACGTCAGCACCGCACCGGCCTGGCGACCGCGAGACGCGACCCTCGCGAGATGGGAGACCTGCGGGAGGACGCAGCCTGGGCCCCGGCCTAGGCGGACAGAGCCTCGTGCACGGTCCGGTGCACGATCGCACGAAACTTCCCCCAGTCGCGCCAGCTGCCGCCCGCCATTCCGCGATCCGTCTCCGGCAAATTCTCGAGCCGGTCGGCGACCCGAGGGAGCTCCGCTTGGTCGATCTCGACGTACTCCTCGATGAGCTCCTCATCATCGAGCGCGCCGAGCGTCCCCCCGGTCTCGTCGAGGAGGAACGCAAAGCTGTGAAACACCGGCTCGCGCTCGTCCGGAGCGTGATAGCTGATGAGCGCGAGGAACCGGCGGAGTCGCACGGAGAGGCCGGTCTCCTCGTGCGTCTCGCGGAAGAGCGCCGCGATGATCGGCTCGCCGACACCGACACCACCCGTCGGCAGACGGTGCGCGCCGCGCGGATAGATGGACTTGATCGAGAGCAGCAGGGTCCCGCTCGGTCGCCGGATCACCATGCACACTTCTCCGACGCGGTCGGTCTTCCGCACGGGGTCCTGGAAGCCGGGAGAGATCTGCTCCTCCCGGTAGAGCACGGGCCCGTACTGATGTGAGAGCCCCTCGAGCTCGTTGCGCTGGGACATCGAGAGCGGAGCCGCCATCAGTCGCCGCCGGCTATGAATGGCGCTCCCCAGCGGTCCCGATAGGCGACCTCGCTCACGGGTTGACGCGGCGCCTCACCCCAGCGCCCGAGCGGGTAGCCGACCGGGACCACGGCGTAGATGCTCACCTCGTCGGGGATGCCGAGGACAGCCCTCGTCTCCGCCATCGCGAGGCGGTGGCGCGACGTAAGCGTCGTGCCGAGCCCGAGCGAGCGCGCCGCGAGCAGGAGGTTCTGCACCGCCGGATACACGCCTGCGGCGGTGCGGACGTCATCGGTCCCGTACGCGCTCGCGACGATGAGCACCGGCGCGTCGGCGAGGTGATGCACGAGGTGGTCGACCGACCGCGCGAGCTTGCCGGTCGAGCGGTCGGGTGCCGCCATCGGCGCCTGGGACCCCGAGACCTGCTGGTAGATCTCACCGAGGCGGAGCCGCACCTCGCGATCGCGCGCCACGACCCAGCGGACGGGTTGCTCGTTGCGCGCGCTGGGTGCCTTCGTCGCGGCGAAGAGGATCGTCTCGATGTCGGCGTCAGTCACGTCTCGCGACGGATCGAGCCGTCGCATCGCGCGCGTCGTGCGAATGGCCTCGAGGAGCTCCATCTCGCCCCGATCGTACCGACGCTCAGACCCGGTCGTACTTCCGCAGGAGATCATCGAGCGCCTCGCGCAGCAGGATCGCCTCCTTTCGTCCGCTGGCGCTCCGCAAGCGCCTTGACACGCGCGAGCTGGGCCCGCCCGTAGTACGAGGACTTCAGCACCATCTCGTCGCTCGGCGTCAGGCCGACGGTGTTGCCGCCCTGCTCCTTCGCCGCGTGGAGCGCGAGATCCGCCTTCAGCCGGAGGTCATGCAGGGTCTTCGCGTCGCGTGGCGCGCTCGCGACGCCGATGCTCGCGGTGCAGCGGGGTCCCAGGGGCGAAGACCGAGAACTCATCGCCCCCGACGCGGCCCAGGGCGCTCCCGC
>JACDAF010000144.1 GCA_013695575.1 Chloroflexota bacterium
TCGGCCAGGTCGCGCGTGGCGACGACGCTCGCGATGTGGGCGAAACGCTGAAGGACGTGAGCGAGAAGGGCAGCGGACGCTCCTCGCACGCCCGCGGCTAGGCGCATCGCTGTCGACACCGGCCCGCGCCGTCTAAAATGGCGCGCGGGCCAGTAGCTCAGCGGTAGAGCAGGGGACTCTTAATCCCTTTGTCGTGGGTTCGAATCCCTCCTGGCTCACAGGCGAGCGAGGACGTGAGGGCCCTGAGCCACGGCTCTGGTGTGAGCACGGGCGAGGACTGACCGCACGGCGCTCTCTGGCGCTCGCGGTCACATGCCGGCGAGGTCCTCGCGAGGGAGGGAACGATGCCCAGCTGTCCCGAGTGCGATGCCGCCGTCAGTGTCGGCACCGATGCGGTGAAGGGCGAGGTCGTGGCGTGCCCTGACTGCGGCGCCGAGCTGGAGGTCCGCGAGACATCACCCCTCACCCTCGCGCTCGCGCCGGAGGCACAAGAAGACTGGGGTGAGTGACCCCGTCGTCGGGATCCTCCTCTCGCGCGTGCGAGTCGAGGAGAAGCTCCTGCTCGAGTCGCTCGAGCGACGCGGCGTTCGCACGAAGATCATCGACGATCGTCAGCTCGTCCTTCGGCTCGAGGAGCGCCCCGACCTCGGTGTCGACGTCGTGCTCGAGCGCTGCATCCAGCACAGCCGGGCGCTGTACGCGCTGGCGGTGTTCGAAACCTACGGGATCCCGACCGTGAACACGTTCGAGGTCGCGGATGTCTGCGGCAACAAGCTCCTCACGACGATGCGGCTCATCCGGGACGGTATTCCGTCGCCGCGCACCCGGCTCGCGTTCACCCCGGAGTCGGCGCTCGCGGCTGTCGAGGAGCTGAGCTACCCGGCCGTGTTGAAGCCGCTGGTCGGATCCTGGGGGCGGCTCATCTCGAAGGTGAACGATCGCGATGCGGCCGAGAGCATCCTCGAGCACAAGGACGTGCTCGGCACGTACATGCATTCGATCTACTACCTGCAGGAGTACGTCCGCAAGCCCGGTCGTGACATTCGCGCATTCGTGGTCGGCGACGAGACCATCGCCGCGATCTACCGCGCCTCCGAGCACTGGATCACGAACACGGCGCGGGGTGGCGTCGCGACGAACTGCCCGGTGACACCGGAGCTGAACGACCTGTCCGTACGTGCCGCACGCGCGGTCGGCGGGGGAGTCGTCGCCGTCGACGTCCTGGAGAGTTCCGCCGGCCTGCTCGTGAACGAAGTGAATTACACGATGGAGTTCCGCAACTCCATCGAGACCACCGGTGTCGACATCCCGGCGCGGGTCGTCGATCACGTGCTCGCGGTCGCCCGGCGATGAGGGTCGGCGTCGTGGGCGCGGCCGGGTACGCCGGCGGTGAGCTGCTGCGGCTCCTGCTCGGGCATCCGTCCGTCACGGGGGTCGTGCCGGCATCGTCATCGCTCGCCGGCAAGCCGGTGACGGCCGCGCATCCGAATCTGCGCAAGCGCACGGACCTTGTGTTCGTGCCCCACGACGCCATCGGTGCCTGCGACGTGCTGTTCCTCTCGCTGCCGAATGGTGCGCACCGCCTCGACGAATTCGCACACGTCGCACCCCTCCTGGTCGACCTCTCGAGCGACAATCGGCTGCGCGACCCCGCGGCGTATGAGACCTGGTACGGAGCGGGGCATCCACGGCCGGAGCGGCTCGCTGACGCGGTGTACGGGATCCCCGAGCTACACCGGGCCGAGATCAGCGGTGCGTCGCTCGTCACTGGAGCGGGCTGCAACGCGACTGCCACGCTGTTGGCTCTGCTGCCGCTCCACCGCGCGGGGCTCATCGACCGCTCACGTCCCGTCGTGGTCGAATGCAAGGTCGGTTCGAGCGAGGGCGGCCGCGCGGCTGGTGACGACTCGCATCACCCCGAGCGCAGCGGCGTCGTGCGCTCGTTCCGCCCTGTCGGCCACCGGCACACCGCCGAGGTGGAGCAGGAGCTCGCTGGAGTCCGTCTGCAGCTGACCGTCACGAGCGTCGAGCTCGTGCGCGGCGTGCTCGCGACGGCGCACGTCCCCATTGTCGGACCCCTTGAGGAAAAGGATCTCTGGCGCGCGTACCGCGAGTGCTACCGGGCAGAGCCGTTCGTACGGATCGTGAAGGAGCGGAGCGGGATCTTCCGGTATCCCGAGCCCAAGCTCCTTGCGGGCACGAACTTCGCCGACGTCGGCTTCGCGCTGGACCCTCGGGGCGATCGCGTCGTCGCGCTCTGCGCCATCGACAACCTGGTGAAGGGCGCGGCTGGGAACGCGGTCCAGGCGATGAACGTGGCGCTCGGGCTGGCCGGGGACGCGGGTCTGTCGTTCGTCGGGTTGCATCCGTGATCGGCCCGCCCCGCAGGACCGAAGTGACGCTCGTCATCAAGGCGGGTGGGTCGGCCGGGGTGGACCGCGACGCCGTCGCCGACCTCGTCGCGACGCGCGTGCGGAGTGGCGGCGTGGTCCTCGTGCACGGCGCATCAGCTGAGACGGACCGTCTGTCCGCTGCGCTCGGACATCCCGCGCGCACGGTCGTCTCGCCATCCGGGTATGAGAGCCGGCGCACCGACCGGCGTACGCTCGAGCTGTTCGCGATGGCGGCACTCGGCGTCGAGACCTTCCAGTACCTGGAGAAGCTGCAAGCCCGGGGGATCGATGCCCTTGCGCTCTCCGGGCCATCCGGTCGCGTGCTCCTCGGGACACGCAAGGACATCCGCGTGGTCCGGGACGGAAAGACCGTGATCCTGCGCGACGATCACACGGGCTCGATCGACGCCGTCGCGAGCGAGCTCCTCGAGTCCGTGCTCCGCGACGGGCGCGTTCCCGTCGTCGCGCCGCTCGCGATCGGAGCGGACGGAGCCGCGCTGAACGTCGACGGCGATCGTGCGGCGGCGCGCATCGCGGCCGCGCTCCACGCGCACGAGCTGCTCATCCTGACGAACGTGGCGGGTCTGCTGCGCGAGCTCAGCGACCCCTCGAGCGTCGTCGCGTCCGCGACCGTCGCCGAGGCCGAGGCGCTGGCCGAAGGGCGGATGAGGAAGAAGGTGCTCGCGGCCAAAGAGGCCCTCGCCGGCGGTGTCCCGTGCGTCCGCATCCGGGCCGCGCGCCCCGATGCGGGCGAGGGGACCCTGATCACGGCATGACCGACTTCATCTCGCGCGAGGCCGCGCACACCTCCGGGCTGTACCACAAGCGCGAGATCGCCATCGTCCACGGCAAGGACGCGCTGGTCTGGGATGTCGATGGCCGCGAGTACATCGACTGCGTGGGCGGCCAGGGCTCGGCCAACCTCGGGCACGGGAACGTCGCGGTCGCCGAAGCCATCGGCGCGCAGGCGCGGATCCTCGCGACGTGCACCGAGCTCTTCTACAACGACCGCCGCGCCGAGGCGTACGAGGCCCTCGCGCGCCACCTGCCTGCTGAGCTCGACCGGGTCTTCCTCTGCAACAGCGGTACCGAGGCGGTCGAAGGCGCGATCAAGCTTGCCTTCCTCGCGACGAAGCGGCGTGGGGTGGTCGCCACGATGCGCGGCTTCCACGGCAAGACGCTCGGCGCGCTCTCGGCCACGTGGGGTCAGGAGTACCGCGAGCTCTTCGGGCCGCTGCTCGAGGGGTTCTCGCACGTTCCCTTCAACAGGACCGAAGCGCTTGACGCGGCCATCAGCACCGACACGGCGGCATTCATCCTCGAGCTGGTCCAGGGGGAGGGTGGCGTGCGTCCGGCGTCGCTCGAGTTCGTACGCGAGGCCGAGCGGATCTGCCGCGCCCGCGGCGCGATGCTCATCGTCGACGAGGTGCAGACGGGCTTCTGCCGCACCGGCACGATGTTCGCGATCGAGCGGTACGCGGTCGTTCCGGACCTGCTCTGCCTGGCGAAGTCGATCGCCGGGGGGGTGCCGATGGGCGCGATCGCGTTCTCGCGCGCCGTCGGGGAGCTTCCGAAGCGCGCGCACTCGTCGACCTTCGGCGGGAACCCGCTGGCGTGCGCGTCCGCGGTCGCCGCCATCGGCGAGATGGAGCGCCTCGGCCTCGCGCGCAACGCCGCCGAACGGGGCGCACAGCTGCTGGAGGGTCTCTCCGGGATCCGCTCGCCGAAGGTGCGCGAGGTCCGGGGCCTCGGGCTTCTCGTCGGCATGGAGCTCAAAGAGAACGCGGGCGGGACCATCCGAGCGCTCCAAACGGAGGGCGTGCTCGCGCTCGGCGCGGGGCCGACGGTCCTGCGCTACCTCCCGCCGCTCGTGATCACGCAGGCCCAGATCGCGCGCGTCATCGAGGCGACGGCCCGATCGCTCGCGTGAGCGACGATGACATCGCGCTCGTCCATGGGCTCGTCGAGATCCCGAGCCTCTCCCGCCGCGAAGGAGACGCAGTCGTGTGGCTCGTCGGGCGCATGGCGGAGCGGGGCTTTCGCGCGACCGTCGACCACGCTGGCAACGCCGTGGGCGAGATCGGATCGGGCCCGCGCAACCTGGTGCTGCTCGGCCACATCGACACGGTCTCCGGTGCCATCCCCGTGCGCATCGACGACGGTGACCTGGTCGGGCGGGGCGCGGTGGACGCGAAGGGACCGCTCGCGGCCTTCGTCGCGGCGGCCAGCGACCCGCCGCCCGGGATCCGCGTCACCGTCGTCGGCGCGGTCGAGGAGGAGTCGCCGACGAGCGCGGGTGCACGGTATCGCGCGACGCTCGGCGCGCCGGATTGGTGCGTGATCGGCGAGCCGTCGGGCTGGGACGGCGTGACGGTC
Organism: Chloroflexota bacterium; assembly: GCA_013695575.1. Lineage (GTDB taxonomy): Bacteria > Chloroflexota > Limnocylindria > P2-11E > P2-11E > JACDAF01. The sequence goes on from JACDAF010000144.1 coordinate 4,770, forward strand.
GGCTACAAGGGGCGGCTCATGCTACGGGTCGCGCTCGCCCGCTCGTCCCGTCACGGCGCCGCACCGGGTCCCACCGTGAGCGAAGTGGCGCTCGAGCTGTGGGGGCGGATACAGGCCGCCGCATCAGAGCGTGCCGGCGCCGGCTCCGAGCGGCTTGACTGCCGCCTCGAGGGCATGGCGGGCGGGCCCGGCGACGGACTCGAAGAGAAAGCGGAGCTCGTTGTGGGCTACCGCCTGCCACCTGGCCTCGCGACGGATGTGCTCGAGGCCGAGGTGCGCCGGATCGCGGCGGGGGCGGGCGAGGGGGCAGCCGTCAGGGTGACGCACATCGCCGCCGAGGAGCCGGTCCGCACCGCGCGCACCAACCCGGTCGCGCAGGCCTTCGCGCGCGCCATCGCCCGCGCAGGTGGCCGGGTCACCTTCAAGGTCAAGAGCGGGACCAGCGACATGAACGTGCTCGCACCGGCTTGGCGGTGCCCGATGGTCGCCTACGGCCCCGGGGATTCCTCGTACGACCACACACCAATGGAGCGCCTGTCGCTTGAGGAGTACCGGCGATCGATCGCGATCCTGAAGGATGTCATCACAGCACTCGCGGGGCTGCCATGACGCGACCTGCGCTCGCGGAAGCGATCTACGCCGCGGTGACGAAGGACGCCGGGACGGCTACGCCCATCAGGGAGCGAAGCTGCCGGATCGCCTTGCCGTGGATCTGGCAGGCACGCGCCTCACTGAAACCGAAGCGCATTCCGATCGCGGCGAGCGTCAGCCCCTCGGAGTAGTACGCCGCCAGGATCGTGCGATCGCGCGGCGCGATCATGCTCAGCGCCACCGAGATCTCGGTGCGCAGACCCTCGAACGCGATGCGCTCCTCGACGTCGTTGGAATCGGCCACGTCTCGTCGATCGCCGTGTTCGGCGAGCTCATCGAGCGATATCGTCCGCTGTTGCGTCTCATCTTCGTTCGCCGTTTGGCGAGTCCGAGAGCGCTCGTTCAGGCGGCGCATCTCATCGATGATCGCGCCACGGATGCGCGCGCGCGCGAAAGCTTCGAATGGAACACCCCGCTCCGGGTTGAAACGGTCGATGGCCTGGATCAGACCGATCGTTCCGGCGGCCTCGCGGTCCTCAGGGCTGTCCAGCGCGTCGGCGCTGATCCGGAACCGCCTGGCCGCCGCCGTGGCCAGCGGGCGGTACAGCTCGATCAACTCAGCTCGAGCTGTCAAGTCTCCCGTCCGGCAGCGTGCCCAGTACTCGTCTGTGCGCGGATCCATGGTGCTGCTCTCCCCGTGCTGCACCGCTCGGTCGAGCGACCAGCACCCTGTGCCGGTTGATGCTCGACGTGCGGCCGCGACCGGCCTATCCCCACTCAGGCACTGTTCGCGGTACCCACATGAGGGCGGCTGGATTGAGTACGACCCGGCCCCGAAGACACCCTGGGGGTGTTTGTGGGCATCGCGACGGAGTCCATCTGCTGGGAGATCCGAGGCGGACATCGGGCTGCGAACGCGGGCGGCGCCCCTCGGGCGGCTCCAAGTGGTCCAGCCCGGCGGCATCGGGCTCAGCCCGAGACCTCGGCCGCGCGCGTGTCAGAGGTATCTGCGACATGCGGGCATCGGGCCGCGCGGAGGAATCTGTATGGGCTGGCCTCGCAGGTGCGTGAGGACGGATTGGTGGAGGAGCGACAACGCAGGGCTCGGCGGCGGGGCGGCTACTGACGCCGATCGCGGCAGCGATGCCAGATGTCGCCCGAGACCGGCTGGGGGCCCCCTGATGCGAGCGCCGGCCGGGGGCCGCGGGGCGAGCGCCGGAAAGCGTATGAATATGTACCTAATTGACACCTACCCTGCCTGGATGCTCTGTACTGTTGCTCTCGCCAGGGCAGGATCGGCTCGAACCCCTGAGCGATCAAGGTGGGAATGCGGGTGAGCGTGGAGTCCCGTCAACCGGCTGTGTTGGTCCTTGACGTGGAAGGAAGCATATTCGCCCAGGTCCGGGAGCTCGGCCTCGGCGCGTCGCTGTGGCGCATCACGGACGCGCGGCGCGTGGCTGCGCTCGGCGGCATGGACCTCGCGATCTATGCCGTGAGCGACCAGGTGGACTGGAGCGCGGCACGTGCCCTCGGCGAGCGCTGCTGGACCGTGTTGCTCGCCCAAAGACCACGCCGAGACGAGGCAGAGGAGGCTCTGCGCCACGGGCTCGCAGGCTACCTCGACGCCGGGCTGACGGCCGATGTCCTCCGCCGTGCCTTGAACGGCGTGCTCCGTGGCGAGCTCGCGTACTCGCGCGACACCGTGGGCTCCTGGCTCAAGGGCGCGCGCGCGCCCGCACGCGCGGGCCGCATCGATGCGCTGACCCCCCGCCAGCGGCAGATCATCCGGCTGATCGCTGAGGGCGCGTCCGACAAGGAGATCGGCAGCGCGCTTGGTATCGCGACCACGACGGCCCAAAAACACGTCA
>JACDAF010000357.1 GCA_013695575.1 Chloroflexota bacterium
CTCCCGGTGAGCGCGCGCTCCAACGAGTCGCCGCCGCCCGTCGTCGCACCACGCTCGCGCCCCGATGCGGCACCGCGCGAGAGCGCCGCGTTCCGGCCGAGCGCCGCGGAGATCACGGAGATCGCCCTGGCGCACCTCGCCGCCGGCGGCGAGGCCGTCTCGTTCGGTCGTGCGTGCGAGGGCGAGCCGCTCACCGCGGTGCGGCTGCTCGAGGACGCGATCACGCGCATCCGCGATGCAGCGCCGGACGCGCGAATTCACCTGGAGACGAACGGCTCCTCGGGCTCCGCCTTGCGCCGGCTCCTTGATGCCGGGCTCAGGGAGGTCACGGTCCGGCTGGCGAGCGCGCGCGCGGACACGTACGACGCGATCCACGGCCCGATCTCCTACCGGTACACCGACGTACGGTCCGCGCTCGGCATCGCGCGCGCGGCGGGCGCACGGGTCGCCCTCGTGGTCCTGGTGCTACCCGGGCTCACGGACCGTCCGCGGGAGCTCGAGGCGCTCACCGCCCTCGCCGCGGAGGCCGGGGCGACGGTCGAGCTGAGAGATCTCGGCGCCGACGCGCGCCGCGCACTCGGTCTTCTCAGCCGTGGCGACCAGCCGCGCGGAATGGACGCCGCGGTGGCGAGCCTCCTCGAAGGGACGACCTGATGTTCCTCGACCGGGCGCGGGTGACGGTGCGAGCGGGCAACGGCGGGAAGGGCGTCATCTCCTTCCGGCGTGAGGCGCACGTTCCGCGCGGCGGACCGGACGGCGGTGACGGCGGGCGCGGCGGCGACGTCGTGCTCCGGGTCGACGACAGCGCGAGCACGCTGTCGGAGTTCCGGTTCGTGCGGACCTTAGCGGCCACGCACGGGGGCGACGGCGCGGGCAAGAAGCGGAGCGGCAAGCGCGGGAAGGATCTCGTCGTGCGCGTGGCGCCGGGCACCCTTGTGCGCGATCGCGCGACGGGGGAGGTCGTGGCAGATCTCACGGAGGCTGGCGAGGAGCTGGTCGTCGCCCGGGGGGGGCGCGGCGGGAAGGGGAACGCGCGGTTCGTCTCGAGCGTGCGCCAGGTCCCGCGCATCGCGGAGCAAGGGCAGCCCGGCGAGGCACACGAGCTCGATCTCGAGCTGAAGCTCGTCGCGGACGTCGGGCTCGTCGGGATGCCGAACGCGGGCAAGTCGACGCTGCTCGGGGCACTCACCAGGGCCAAGCCCAAGATCGCGGACTACCCGTTCACCACGCTCACACCGAACCTCGGCGTCGCGCGTCTCGAGGACCGCGAGCTCGTGATCGCGGACCTTCCCGGCCTGATCGAAGGGGCGCACACGGGCGCCGGGCTCGGAGAGGAGTTCCTGCGGCACATCGAACGGACCCGCTTCATCGTCCATGTCGTGGACGCCTCGCGCGAGGATCCGCTCGCGGACATGCGCGTCATCGAGCACGAGCTGCGCGAGTATGGCCGCGGTGTCCCCGAGCTCCCGCGCGTGGTCGCCCTGAACAAGACGGACCTCGCGGAGGCGCGCGACAGACTCGCCGACATCATGGCCGCGATCGCTCCGCTGCGGGCCCTCGCGCTCTCGGCCGCGAGCGGGCAGGGAGTGGACGCGCTCAAGGCCGAGCTCTTCCTGCGGGTGGTCCCGACAAGGCCGGCGCGGCCCGAGCCCCATGCACAGGAGCGTCGCATCGCGTTCCAGGGCTCCGGACGGGAATGGAAGGTCGTCCGAGAGGCCGAGGGCTTCCGCGTCACCGGCGACCGCGTCGAGCGCCTCGCCGGGGGTATCGACTGGCAGAGCCCCGAGGCGAGCGCGTACTTCGAGCGCGTGCTGATGCGTACAGGCATCGAGAAGCAGCTGCGGAAGCTCGGCGCGAAAGCCGGCGATACCGTGCGCATCGGGGAGCTCGAGCTCGAGTGGAAGGAGTTCGGACTGTGAAGGTCGGGGTGTTCGGCGGCGCGTTCGATCCGATCCACGTCGGTCACCTCTCGATCGCGCAGGCCGCGCTCGAGTGTGTGCCGCTCGATCGGGTCGTGTTCGTCCCCGCGCGGCGGTCCCCGCTCAAAGATCGCGGGCCCTTCGCTCCGGAGGAGGACAGGCTCGCGATGGTCCGCCTCGCGACCGCCGTCGAGCCGCGCTTTGAGGTCTCGACCGTCGAGCTCGACCGCCCGGGCGACTCGTACACCGTCGACACGCTCGAGCAGCTCGCGGCACAGGGAGACCTCTACCTCGTCATGGGCGCTGATGCGGCGCATGACTTCGATCGGTGGCACCGGCCCGAGCGCATCCGCGAGCTCGCTACGCTGCTTGTCGCGTCGCGGCCGGGAGCGCCCGCTCCACCGGAGCAGGGCGGGCTCGTCGTCTTTGACGCGCCCTGTCTCGACATCAGCTCCCGTGAGCTGCGTGCCCGCGCGGTCCGCGGGCGCTCGCTCAGGTACCTTGTTCCCGACGCCGCACTGCGGTATCTCGACGCCCACGGCCTGTATCGCCCGATGGAGGACTCGCCGCGAAAGACGACCTGAGCCCGCGCGCGCTGGCCGACCTCGTGATCGAGGCCGCTGGTGATAAGAAGGCTCTAGACATCCTCGTCATGAACGTGTCCGAGGTCACGTCCATCGCGGACCTCTTCGTCATCTGCAGCGGCCGCAGCGAGCGTCAGGTGCAGTCCATCGCGGACGGCATCGTGGAGAAGGTGAAGGAGCTCGGTCGCCAGCCGATCGGCGTCGAGGGCTACGCCTCGGGCCGCTGGGTCCTCATCGACATGGGGGACATCGTGGTCCACGCGTTCGTCCCGGAGGAACGCGCGCTCTACCGCCTCGAGCGCCTGTGGGGTGACGCGCCGGTGGTCCTGCGGATCGAGTAGCGAGT
>JACDAF010000316.1 GCA_013695575.1 Chloroflexota bacterium
CGTAACGCTTGCGGCTGCGCGGGTCGTACTCGACGGGTTGGGCGAGGAGCCCCGCGAGCGAGCCCAGCGGGTCGTGCAGGTCATCGATGAGCGCAGCGGGGCCGCCGGGGAGCGGTGCGTGCAGCGCCACGTCGACGTCCGCCCCGTACACGCCCGAGGCGCGCTTGGCCTGGACTCGCGCCCGGACCTCCGCCATGACGGCGTCGAGATCGATCGCCATCTAGGCCGCGTCCGTGCGGCGCGCGACGGCGGGGATCTCGGTGCGCAGCCGCTCGAAGATCCGCTGCGCGGAGTGGGAGCGGTTCAGCACGTAGAGGTGGATGCCGGGGGCGCCGCCGCGAAGCAGCGCTGCGCACTGGTCCGTCGTCCACTCGATGCCGACCGCCGTCACCGCGTCGTCGTCGGCGCCGGCCCCCTGGACGAGCGCCCGCAGCGCGGGCGGCACGGTCGCGCCGCAGCGCGCGATGAAGCCCGTCGGCGAGAGCTGCCGCGCACTCGTGATCGGCAGGATGCCCGGCACGATCGGCGCGCTGATGCCTGTCGCGCGCGCCCGCGACACGAACTCGAAGTAGTCCTCAGGCCCGAAGAAGAGCTGCGTGTTGAGGAACGAGATGCCGGCATCGACCTTCTCCTTGGTGTGGCACAGATCCTCCTCGAGGCCCGGCGACTCGAGGTGGCCCTCCGGGTACGCAGCGCCGCCGAGGCAGAAGTCCCAGCGCGAGCGGATGAAGGTCGCGAGGTCGGACGCGTGCGCGAAGCCGCCCTCCGTGACCACGAAGGCCTGCTCGCCCTTCGGCGGGTCGCCGCGAAGCGCCAGCACGTTCTCCATCCCCGCGTCGCGGAGCCGGTCGAGGATCACCGCGAGCTCCTCCGCGGTGTGGCCGACGCAGGTGAGGTGCGCCATCGCCTCGATGCCGGTGTCGCGCTTGATCTCCGTGACCGTCTCGATGGTTCGCTCGCGTGTGCTGCCGCCTGCGCCGTACGTGACCGACACGTAGTCCGGCCGCAGCGCCGCGAGCTCGCGCACGGTCGCGCGAAGCTGCTCGGCCGCCTCGTCGGTCCTCGGGGGCGAGAACTCGAAGGAGAAGACCGGCTCGTCGCGGCCGAAGGCGTCGATGATGCGCATCAGAGCGACTCGGGGAAGAGCACGAGCAGCTCTGCGGCGGCGCTCGCTCGTTGACGCTTGTCCCATGACGCGAACACGACCTGTCCCTCCTGGACCAGCGAGACCGCGCTCGCGACGTGAACGGCGTCGTGCGCCCGAAGCGCTCGCGTGTCCGCGATGTCGCCCGCGATCCGCGCGATTGTGTCATCGACGTCGATCGTGAGGATGTGCGCCCAGCGTTCGTCGAGCGCCGCACCGATAGTCGCGGCCTCTTCGTGCGTGAAGCGCCTCTCGATCCGTCCGCGCGCGAGCGCGGCACGCGCTTCAGCGTAGGCAACCGTGGACGATGCCAGTGCCTCGGCGCGTTCGGCGAACGCATGCGCTTCCTCGCTGCCGGCCTCGATGACCACCAGCTTCACGAGCGCCGACCCGTCGAGGTAGAGGATCAGTCCTCGTGACGCTCTTCGATCACGTAGTCCGACAAGGTCTTGCCGGAACCGCGAAGCCTGACCGCGGGGAGCTTCGTGAGGTCCGGCTTGCGGCCCGACCAACGGATGCGGCGCTCGCGCAGGAGACGCAGGAGCCCTTCGGAGAAGTCGACGGGCACCAGCCGTGCGACGGCCCGGCCCCGGTCGGTGACGACGATCGACTCGCCGTTCGCCACCCGCCGAAGGTGCTCGCTGAGGCTCGCCTTCAGCTCGCGCACCCCGACCGTAGTCGGACCGGCAGCGGCGGCGCCCGCCTCAGGCAGGTCTGACGCGCGGGATGGCGGACGGTGCCTCAGTGTCATGACCACATCATCGTGCGCGGTGACCACATCGTCAACCCCCGCGGGGGCTCGCCGCTCAGTCCTGGCTATGCGTCGAGCTCCCAGCGGTGACGCAGACGCGTGAGCCCCACCTCGCGCGAGGTACCGATGACGCGCAGCGAGAGGCCCTTCTCGTGGTAGTCGTAGTAGCGGTCCTGGGGATCGATGATCCCGATGTCCACGTCGTACCCGCCGGGGAGCAGGTCGAGCTCGTCGATACGGAAGCGGACAACGCCCGAATCGCGCACCGGCACGACGCAGCCGTCGATCAGCGTATTCGTCCCGTACACGCCGGTCCCGTCGTCGCGGTAGACGTACACCCCGAACACCGCGTCGCTCTTGCCCGCGGGATTGCGGTACGCGATCTCGATCGACGCGGCCTTGCCCGACTCGAGCACCGCGCGCTCGGTCCCGTCGGCAGCGCGCACCGTCGCGCGCGTGATCTCGACCTCCTTGCTCCCCCACCGTGCGCCGACCTCGCCGCGCGACGCGCGCTCCCGCTGCTCGCGCTCGCCCACCTCCAGGTGGTACGCGTTGATGACGTCGCGCACGGTCCCGGCAGCGGCGACCTGTCCCTCACGCAGCCAGAGCGCGCGCTCGCAGAGCCGCGAGACGGCGCCGAGGTCGTGGGACACGAGCAGGATCGTCTTCTTGGCTTCGCGGAACTCGGCGATCTTCGCGAAGCACTTGTGCTGGAAGTACTCGTCGCCGACGGCGAGCACCTCGTCGACGAGCAGCACATCAGGCTCGAGGTGCACCGCGACCGAGAAGCCCAGCCGCGTGTACATGCCGCTCGAGTACGTCTTGACCGGTGCGTCGAAGAAGCGGCCGAGGTCCGCGAACCGCTCGATCTCGGGCATGGAGCGCGTGAGCTCCGCACGGGAGAGCCCGAGCAGCGAGCCGTTCAGGTACGCGTTCTCGCGGCCGGTGAAGTCGGGGTGGAACCCGGCGCCGATCTCCAGCAGCGCCGCGACCCGACCGTGCACCTCGAGCGCACCGCTCGTCGGCTTGGCCGTGCCGGCGATGAGCTTCAGCAGCGTCGACTTCCCCGAGCCGTTCGCGCCGATGACGCCGAACGCCTCACCCTGCTCGACCGTGAAGCTCACGTCCCGCAGCGCGTGGACGTCCTCCGGCGGCGCGTACTGGCGCAGCATGACCTCCTTCAACGTGCGCTGGCGCTCGCGGCGGAGGCGGTAGGACTTCGCGACGTGCTCGGCGCGGATCGCTGTCACCGTGTGTGCCTCGGGAACCAGCGGCCGGGGTCGGGCTTCTGGCGGCGCTGCC
>JACDAF010000150.1 GCA_013695575.1 Chloroflexota bacterium
CGCCGACCACGTTCACCGTCCCGAGCAGCACCCCAAGAAAGGCGATGACCTGGCCGAGCGTCCCTTCCGCCTGCGCGGCGACGACCATCGCGCCGATGATGATGATGCCGTGGATCGCGTTCGCGCCAGACATGAGCGGTGTATGCAGCGTCGACGGCACCTTGGCGACGACCTCGAAGCCCACGAACACCGCGAGGACCAGCACGTAGGCGGCGAGCACGAGCTCGGCGTTCATGCCTTGGGCCCACCCATCGCGCTCGTCGTCGGCGCGTGCACGACGTCCCCGTCATGCGTGATGACCGTGCCCTTCGTGATCTCGTCGTTCATGTCCAGATCGATGTTCCCGTCCTTCAGGACGAGCCCGAGCAGCGCCGACACGTTGCGCGAGTAGAGCTGGCTCGCGTGCGCGGCCACGCTGCTTGCCAAGTTCAGCGTGCCGTCGATGCGGACGCCGTTCACGACGTTCACCTCTCCCGGTTTTGTCAGCTCGCAGTTGCCACCCATCTCCGCGGCCAGATCGATGACGACCGAGCCGGGACGCATGGACCGCACGGCGTCGGCGGTGATGAGGACCGGCGCCCGGCGCCCGGGCACCAGCGCGGTCGTGATCACCACGTCCGCCGCGGCGACGCGCTCCGCCATGAGCTCACGCTGCTTCTGCTGCTCTTCCGGAGTGAGCTCGCGCGCGTACCCGCCCGAGCCCTCGCCGGACTGGCCGAGCTCGATCTCGATGAACTTCGCCCCGAGCGACTGCACCTGCTCCTTCACGACCGGGCGGGTGTCGAACGCCTCCACGACCGCGCCGAGCCGGCGCGCCGTCGCGATCGCCTGCAGGCCCGCGACACCGGCACCGATGACGAACACCCGTGCGGGCGTGACGGTACCGGCCGCGGTCGTGAGCATCGGAAAGAACTTCGGCAGCGCGGCGGCAGCGTTCAGCACGGCCTTGTATCCGGCGATGTTGCTCTGTGACGAGAGTGAGTCCATGGGCTGCGCTCGCGTGACGCGCGGGATCGCGTCCATCGACAGGCTTGTCGCCTTCCGCTCGGCGAGCGCCCTGACAAGGTCGTGATTCGTGAGCGGCTGGAGCGTCGTGATGAGCATCGCTCCGGGCGGGAGCTTGGCGATCTCCTCGAGGGTCGGCTTCGCGACCTTCACGACGATGTCGGCGCCGAGCGCGGCGTCGGCATCGGCGATCGTCGCCCCGGCCTCGCGGTACTGATCGTCCGAGGCGAAGGACCCTTCCCCCGCCCCCTGCTCGACCACGACGGCGACGCCCGACGCGACGAGCTTCTTCACCGATTCAGGCACAAGCGCAACGCGATGCTCGCCTTCCGCCCGCTCCCGCGGGACTCCGACCTTCATTGAGGAGACGAGACTACCCGAGGCCCGTGTCGGCTGCGCCGCGACGTACGCTCGAGGCGTGAGCGCGCGGCGTGTCGCGGTCATCGGCGCTGGCGCGAGCGGTCTCGTATCGGCGAAATGGCTCGCCGCCGCGGGCCTCGACCCGGTGGTGTTCGAGCGCACCGACCGCGTCGGCGGCGTGTGGACGTACGACGAGTCGCTCGTCGGCGGTGGCTCGCCGTCGTACCGTTCGCTCGTCACGAACGTGTCGCGCCAGAAGACGCACCTCTCCGACCACGAGCTCTCGGCTGACCTCGGTGACTTCCCGGCGCGCGCGCAGGTGCTCGGGTGGCTGGAGGCGTACGCGGACCGCTTCGACCTCCTGCGCAGGATCAGGCTTCGGACGCCGGTCCGCCTCGTCGAGCCGCGGGTCGACGGCTGGAGCGTCGACGGCGAACCCTTCGACGCGGTCATCGTCGCGAGCGGTCTGTTCTCGCGCCCCCGTGTGCCTCCCGTCGGCGGCCTCGACTCGTTCGGCGGGCGCGTCATGCACGCCGCCGAGTACGTGTCCCCCGAGCCCTTCGCGGATCGGGACGTGATCGTCGTCGGCGCGGGAAGCAGCGGTGCCGATATCGCGGTCGAGCTGGCCCGCGTCGCGCGCGTCTGCCTCTCGGTGCGCGCCGTCGCTCCGCTCGTGCCCAAGACCGTCGGCGGCAGGCCGCTCGACCACCTGCTCACCCGTCGGCTGGAGCAGCGGCCCGAGGACGAGCGCGGGCGATCCCTGTACGAGGCGATCGCCGGCGAGTACCGGCGCCGCGGGCTCCCGGATCCGGCGGTGTGGCCCGGGGGGCTGGCGCCGCTCGTGCCTGGACGGGCCTCGACACCCTCGGAGGATCTCGCGGCGATGATCCTGAGCGGCATCATCGCGCTGCAGCCGGCGATCGCGTTGATCGACGGCGAGCATGTCGTCTTCGGCGATGGCACCCGGCGGCGCGCCGACCTCATCCTCTTCGCGACGGGCTATTCCCTCGAGCTCCCCATGCTCCCTCCCGGCCTCCTGCCCGTCCGCGAGCAGGTCGAGATCGACCTCTACCGCCACGTCTGGCACCCCGAAGCGACCGGTCTCGCCTTCGTCGGCCTCTGCCGGGTGTCGGGCGCCGTGCCGCCCATCGCGGAGATGCAGGCGCGCTGGATCGCGCGCGTCCTCTCGGGTGCCGCCTCCCTGCCGCCGACGGGCGACATGCGACACGAGATCGCCGAGCGCCGCGCCCGGCACGCAGCCGCCGGGACCGAGTACATGCGCGTGCCGTTCCTCGAGTACCTCGACGAGACCGCGGGCCTCATCGGCGCGCGTCCCCACGATGAACGCGCGCTCCAGGACGCGGTGGTCAGCGCGACGCAGTACCGATGAGCGGGACGAGCATTCCCACCTCGCGCGCGTACTCGTCATACGCCGCGCCGAGCTCACTCCGCAGCAATCTCTCCTCGATCGAGGCGCGCGCGTAGAAGGCCGGCAGCGCCCCGAGGAGCGTGCCGGCGAGCAGCAGAAGGTTGCCGGTCGCGAGCGCTGCGCCGAGCAGATGCAGCCCGAGCCCGCTGTAGACGGGATGGCGCACGATGGCGTACGGGCCGCGCCGAACGATCTCGTGCCCCGCGTGCAGCTCGACGTCCATGTCGAAGTGGCGGCCGAGGGTGAGCGCGGCCCACATCGAGAACGCGA
>JACDAF010000396.1 GCA_013695575.1 Chloroflexota bacterium
GCCGGTCACGCTACCGAGCGAGTCCCACAGCACCTCGGCGAGGTGCCGAACGCGGACCGGCTCGCGTCGCGAGTCGAACGCGCCGCGCAGGTGCGTGAGGCAGCCCGGATTGTCCGTGATGACGAGATCGACGCCGGTCGCGGCGATGTTGGCGAGCTTGCGGTCGAGCACCCGTGAGGCGACCTCCGGGTAGTCGAACGAGAAGGATCCGCCGAACCCGCAGCAGACGCTCGATTCGGCCATCTCGACGATCTCCACTCCGGCGACCTCACGCAGGAGCTGGCGGGGCGCGTCGTGGAGGCCGAGCACGTTCGCCGACTGGCACGCGTCGTGGTAGGTCGCGCGGATCCCGAGGGGCCTCCCGCGCAGCCCGGCGCGGTGCGCCCGCTCGGTGACCCATGGCGTGAACGCCGTCACACGGGAGGCGAGCGCGACCGCGCGCGCGTGCCAGCCAGGGTCGTTGTCGAGCAGGCGCGCGTAGTCCTGCGTTACCGTGATCGCGCACGAGGACGACGGCACGACGAAGACGTCCCCGGGCGCCCGTTCGAGCGCGGCGATCGCCTCCTTCGCCATCGTCCGGGCGTTCTCCCGATCCCCTGCGTTCAGATGAGGCAGCCCACAGCACCGGCGGCCCTCGACGACATGGACCTCCGCACCAAGGGCCTGCAGCACCCGCGCCGCCGCGTAGCCCGCGCCAGGCAGCAGGCGGTCGACCATGCACGAGGGAAAGAGGCCGACGCGCACGGTCGGGCGAGGAGGATTCGTCGAGGCGACCTGGCGCGCGCGATAGTGCAGCGGGCGGTCCGCGATCGCCGGCAGGCTCTTCTCCTTCGCGAGCTTGCCGAACGGCAGACGCACCAGCCCACCCGTTCGAAGCGGCCCCTGGAGCCGTGACGCCAGCGCGGCGACGCGGTCGATGCGCTGCGGCGTCGTCCACTGGCCGAGGGCGAGCCGCTTTGGGCCGGCCATGCCGGTCCGCTCGACGGCCTGTGCGCGGACTTCCGTGATGAGCCCCGCGAGCGGGATGCTGACGGGGCACACGGTGTCACAGGCGTTGCAGCCCATGCACATGTTCTGCTCGTAGGCGACCGAATCGATGCCGTGGTGTGCCGGTGACACGACCAGTCCGATCGCTCCGGTGTAGACGTGGCCGAACACGTGTCCGCCGACGACCTGGTAGCTCGGGCAGACGTTGCTGCACGCCCCGCACTTGATGCAGCTGAGCGCGTCGCGGAAATGCGGGTCGTCGCGCATCGCACTCCGGCCGTTGTCGATCAGGACGATGTGCAGCTCCTTCGGGCCATGCACGCCGATCTGGAGCGTCAGCTCGATGTCGGCCGAACGCGAGGGGCCGGTGATGAACTGCGTGTAGGTGCTGATCTTCTGGCCCGTCGCGCTGCGCGCCAGGAGCTTCAGGACCGCCACCGCATCGTCGAGTGACGGCACGATCTTCTCGATCCCGACGACGGCGATGTGTACGGGCGGCAGGCTCGTAGCGAGATCGGCGTTGCCCTCGTTCGTGACGAGGACGAGGGTGCCGGTCTCGGCGATGAGCACGTTCCCGCCGGTGATCCCGACGTCGGCCTTGAGGAAGCTGTCCCGCAGCTCCTTTCGCGCCACCGCCACGAGCGCCGCGGGGTCGCTGTCGACGCGACGACCCACCACGCTCGAGAACAGGTCGGCGATCTCCTCGCGCGTCTTGTGGATCGCGGGCGCGATGAGGTGCGAGGGCCGGTCGTCCGCGAGCTGGAGGATCCACTCGCCGAGATCGGTCTCGATGGGCGTGATCCCCTGCGCGAGCAGGTGCTCGTTCAGGTGGATCTCCTCGGTGGCCATCGACTTGGACTTGACGACCAGCCTGGCCTTCCTCTCGCGGCAGAGGCCCGAGACGATCCGCCGCGCCTCCTCAGCGTCCTGCGCGCGATGCACGTTCGCGCCGATCGCCTCCGCCTCGACGGTGAACCGCTCGATCAGCGCCGGAAGGTCGTCGATCGCTGCGCGCTTCCGCGCGGTGAGGTCTTCCCGGAGGTGGTCCCAGTCGACCTCCGCCATGCGAGCCTCGCGCTTCTCGCGGAAGGAAGGCAGCGCCCGCGCCAGCGCCGTCGCGAGACGAGGGGACCCGAGCGCGCGCTCGAGCTTTCTTTGGAACTCCTGCTTGGACGCCGTCACCCGTCCGACACCTCGTGAAGTGGAATTGCCGGCACGAGACTCATCGGGCCCCGTACGCGCGCTCGAGGAGGTCCATGAGGTGGATGACGCTCGCAGGTGATCCGTCCGCCCGCAACCCGGCCGCGAGCTGCATCTCACAGCCGGGGTTCGCCGTGACGACGAGATCGGCGCCGGTGCGGCGGATGTGCTCGACCTTGCGGTGCAGGAGCTGGCGCGAGAGATCCGGCTGGGTGACGTTGTAGATGCCGGCGCTGCCGCAGCACCAGTCGGCCTCGCCGAGCTCCACGAACCGGACCCCGGGGATCGCGCGCAGCAGCGCGCGCGGCTGGTCGCGCACCTTCTGCCCATGCAGCAGGTGACACGGATCGTCGTAGGTGACTGTCGCGTCGAGCGATCCCGGTATCGCACTAAGCCCGAGCTCCGCGAGGTACTCGATCGCGTCCTTGACCAGTCCGGAGAAGCGCTCGGCGCGCTTGCGCCAGTCCGGGTCCTCGCGCAGCAGCCAGCCGTACTCCTTGAGATTCGCGCCGCAGCCCGCCGCGTTCACGATGAACGCGTCGACGTCGAGGGCCTCGAGGGAGGCGATGTTGCGGCGCGCGAGCTCGCGCGCATCGGTGGGCTCCCCCGCATGCACGTGCAGCGCGCCGCAGCACGTCTGCGCCGCGGGCACGAGCACCTCCACGCCGTTTCGTGCGAGGACGCGCGCTGTCGCCAGGTTCGTCCCGGCGAACGCCGCTCGCATGACGCAGCCCTGGAACAGCGCGACCCTGCCGCGCACCGCCCCGTGGGCGGCGACTGAGGCGGGGAGCGGCCGCGCGCTGGGCGCGCGATCGGGAACGAGATCCAGCAGCGATGCGAGGCGCCGCCCGAGCGGCAGTGGGCGCACCAGCGTCCCGATCCGCAGGCGCTTCGAGAGGTGGCCGAGCCGCGCGAGAACGGCAAGACGCGCGTGGTGCGGCAGCAGTTGGCGGAAGACGAGCCAGCGCATGGCGCGCGCGAAGGCGCTCCGGGGACGTGCCCGCTCGATCTGCGCGCGGGCTCCCTCGACGAGCTTTCCGAACTCGACGCCGGAGGGGCAGGCCGTCTCGCAGGCGCGGCAGTCGAGGCACTTGTAGATGTGATCGTCGTATCCCGCCGCATCAGGCTCGAGCCGGCCGTCCAGCACGTTCTTCATGAGCCGGATCCGGCCCCGCGGCGAGTCCATCTCGACGCCGAGCAGCGCGTAGGTCGGGCACGTCGGCAGGCAGAGACCGCAGTGGACGCAGCGCGAGATGAGCTCGCTCACGGGGCCCTCGCCGTGATCCGCAAGGCCGTGCAGCGGGATCGTCATGCGAGGCTCCGTTCCGGCTCGAGGATGCCACGCGGGTCGAACGCATCCTTCAGCCGCCGCATCAGGAAGTGTCCCGGTGGCTCGGTGCGCAGCGCCGCAAGATGTCTCCGAAGGGACGGCGCGACGCGCTCGGTCCGCGCGCTGCCGCCGAGCACACGGGCGCTGGCGATCGCGGCGACCGTGGACGCGGCGATCGTCGCGTCGTCACCCCGCAGGTGGACATGAACGATCCCCGTGCCCGCGTCGGCGACGAGCCGCTCGAAGCCGTCAAGCCTGCTCACGCCCCCCGCGAACGGAGGCTGAGCGGCCAGGGGGATCGTCGCGCGCACCACGGCCCCTTCCGCAGCGGCCGCCAGAAGGTCTCGGAGTGGAACGAGCAGCCGGTCGGGGTCGGCCACGTGATCGCCGCCTGCCTCTCGCAGTGTGCGATCCACGACGGCCTGCTCTCCCGCCGCAGCCACGACGAGCCGCCAGGCTCCGCGTTCGTGATCGACGACGAGCGCGGTCGGGCGGAGCGAGGTGCGGACGATCGCGCCCGCCCGTGCGAAGGCGCTGGTGGCATCGGTCGCCGAGCTGACCGAGGCCCCGCGCGTCGCAGGCAGCGGCAGCACCTTGAACGTCGCTTCGACGATGACACCCAGTGTGCCGAGTGAGCCGACCAGCAGCTTGTTGAGGTCGTAGCCTGCGACATTCTTCACCACGCGGCCGCCCGCGCGGGCGAGGGTGCCGTCGGTCAGCGCGGTGGTCGTCCCGATCAGGAGGTCCCGCACGGCGCCATACCGGAGCGTGCCGAATCCGTTGCTGTTGGCGGCGATCACGCCACCGATCGTCGCGCCGCCGTGCGGTGGGTCGAGCGGCAGGAACTGCCCGCGCTCGGCGAGCGCGGCCTGGACGTCGCGCAGCAGCGTGCCGGCTCGTACGGTGACGGTGAGGTCGGCCGGGACGTGATCGACGACGCCGCTCAACCCGCGCGTGCGCAGCACCGCGTCGCCGGGGAGAGCCTCATCGGGATCCGCCTTCGTTCCGCCCCCACGCACGCGCACGGTCTGGCGCGCTTCCGCCGCGGAGCGCAGCGCGGCCGCGCACTCGCGCGCGTCAGACGGATCGAGCTGCATGGAGGGAGAACTCGCGACAGCGCGAAGGGGTCGGAAAGATCTTCGCGGGGTTCGCGAGCCCGGCCGGGTCGAAGGCACGCTTCACGTGCAGCATCGCCGCGAGATCGTCAGGTCCGTACTGCAGCGGGAGCTCGCAGTTCTTCTCCATCCCGACGCCATGCTCGCCGGTGATGGAGCCACCCGCATCCAGGCACGCCCGCAGGATCTCGACGCCGGCCGCCTTCACCTGCCGGAGCACGTCGGGGCCGAGCGATCCGTCGAAGAGGATCAGCGGATGGAGGTTTCCGTCGCCCGCATGGAAGACGTTCGCGATCCGCACCCCGTAGCGCTCGCCGACCTCGGCGATCCGTCGCAGCACGTCGGGGAGCCGGGTGCGCGGGATCACGCCGTCCTGCACGTAGTAGTCCGGCGCGAGGCGGCCCATCGCCGCGAACGCCCCCTTGCGACCCGCCCAGAGCCGGTCGCGCTCGAGGGCGGTTTCTGCGACGCGGATCGACGTCGCTCCGTTCGCCCGGCAGAGCTCCTCGATCCGCGCGCGGTGGTCGTCGAGCCCGTCGCGGGGTCCGTCGACCTCCGCGAGGAGGATCGCGCCGGCATCGAGCGGATACCCCGCGCCGACGCTCGCCTCCACGGCGACCGTCGCGAGCTGATCCATGAGCTCGATCGCACTCGGCACCAGCCCTGACGCGATGATCGCCGACACCGCTTCCGAGGCCAGGTCCATGGTCGGGAAAGCCGCCATGACGGTGCGCTTGTCCTCTGGGAGCGGTGAGAGCCGCACGGTGATCTCGGTGATGAGGCCGAGCGTGCCCTCGGATCCCACGAAGAGCCCGATGAGGTCGTAACCCTCGGACTCGTGAGCCTTGCCCCCCAGCCGCACGATCGTTCCGTCCGTGAGCACGATCTCGAGGCCGGTGACGTGGTTCGTCGTGACGCCGTACGCGAGCGTGTGTGGGCCGCCGGAGTTCTCGGCCACGTTGCCGCCGATCGTGCAGGCCTTTTGGCTCGACGGGTCGGGCACGAAGTACAGCCCGTGCGGCGCGGCCGCCGTCGAGAGGTGGAGATTCACGAGTCCCGGCTGCACGACGGCGCGGAGGTTCGCGGCGTCCAGCTCCAGGATCCGGGACATGCGCGCGAACGACACGACGACGCCGCCCTCTACGGGGATCGCGCCGCCCGACAGCCCGGTGCCGGCGCCACGCGGGACGAGCGGCACGTTGTGCTCACTGCAGAATCGCGCCAGGTTGGCGACATCCGCGGTATCCCGCGGGATGACGACCGCGTCAGGCGTTGCCGTGTCGACCGCGCCGTCATATTCATACAGTTGGAGGTCGTGTTTCTGCCACAGGACCTGCTCCTCGCCAAGCAGGTCGACGAGACCGCGGTGCAGCACCGCGCCGCGGGTGCCAGCGACGAAGGGCGTAGCCATTACGGAGCCTGCTGGCGCAGCGAATCGGCGAGCTCGCCCGCGCAGCGGCGCAGCAGCGGAGCGAGCTCCCCGAGCCGCGGTCGGTCGAGCCGGCTCGCGGGGCCCGAGACGGAGATGGCCGCGATCGGCGCACCGAGCGGACCGACCGGCACGGCGACACAGCGGACTCCCTCGTCGAACTCCTCGTCGTCCACGGCGTAGCCGCGCTCGCGGATCTCCTCGAGCGCCTTTCGTAGCCCTTTCGCGTCGGCGATGGTGTGTGCCGTATGCGCCCGCAGCTCGATGCGCTCGAGGATCGCCTCGCGTCTGGGTACCGAAAGCCAGGCGAGCAGCGCCTTCCCGGCACCCGTCGCGTGCAGCGGCACGCGGTTCCCGACCGTCGTGAACAGCCGGACGATCTGCGGTCCGGGCACCGTCTCGAGGTACACGGCGGCGGTGTCGTCCAGCACGCAGAGGTTCGCGGTCTCGCGGCTCGACTCGGCGAGCGTGTGGAGGACCGACCGCGCCCGGAGACGCAGCTCACCGAACCGCGAGCGAGCACCCGCGAGCATCGCGATCTTCGGACCGGCGTAGTAGCGGCTGGTGTCCGGGTTCTGCCGGACGTAGCCGCGACGCAGGAGCGTCCCAAGCAGCCGGTGGGCGGTACTGACGTGGAGCCCCGTGCGTGCCGCGAGAGAGGTGATCGGGACCTCGCCGTCCGCGCCCGACAGCGCTTCGAGGAGATCGAGGGCGCGGTCGACTGACTGCACCGACCGCCGCTCGCGAGACCGGGGCGCTCCCTCTTTCACGATGTGCGAGCCTCCGTTTGCGATGCGCAAAGGATAATCGGGCCATGAACCGGGGAACAGACGGGCGTGACGCGCTCGAAGCCCAGGCGGCGAGCCTTCCGGCGGCCTCCGGCGTGTACCTGTTCAAGGACGCCCGCGGGCGTGTCCTCTACGTCGGCAAGGCGGACTCGCTTCGTGACCGCGTGCGCAGCTATTTCGGGCCGAGTCTCGACGTTCGCCACGTTCGGCTGGTGGAGCGGGCCGACCGGCTCGAGTACGTCCGGACGGGCAGCGTGGCCGAGGCGTTCCTGCTCGAGAACAACCTCATCAAGCAGCACAAGCCGAGATACAACATCCGCCTCAAGGACGACAAGTCGTATCCGTACGTCAAGGTGACTCTCGGCGAGGACTTCCCGCGCATCATCCGCACCCGCTCGCTTGGCGATCGGAGCGCTCGGTACTTCGGGCCGTACGCGAACGCCAAGTCGGTCGATCAGACCCTCGACCTGCTGCAGAAGCTCTTCCCGTACAGGAACTGCAAGCTGACGATCGTGGCCGACGCGGAGGGGCTGGGTCGCACCGTTCCCCGTTCGGCGCTCCCGAACGGCCGGCCCTGCATCCTCTTCGATATCAAGCGCTGCACCGCGCCGTGCGACGCGAGGACCACCAAGGAGGCCTACCGTGCCTCCGTCGACCGCAGCGTCCTGTTCCTCGAGGGTCGGACGAACGCGCTCGCCAAGGAGACCCGCCATGAGATGGAGCGAGCCGCCGAGGGGCTCGACTTCGAACGCGCGGCAGCACTCCGGGACCAGCTTCAGGCGATGGAGCGGACGCTGGAGAAGCAGGACGTCCACGCGTACGAGGGCGACGACTTCGACGTGCACGCGGCCGCGCTGGCGCAAGGGGACGCCGCCGTCCAGGTGCTCCGTGTACGCGAGGGCACGATCGTCGGGCGCGACCACTTCTTCCTCGAGGGGGCGGAAGGCGCGTCACAGTCCGAGGTCCTCGGCTCGTTCCTGCGGCAGCACTACGCGGCCGCGACCGGGATACCGGCGGAGATCGTCGTCCCGCAGCCGATCGCCGATGCGGACGCGTTCGTCGCGTTCGCGCAGGAGCTGCGGGGCACGAAGGTGCGCGTTCACGTCCCGCAACGCGGGCGCAAGCGCCACCTGATCGAGCTCGCGGTCCGGAGCGCCCACGACTCGCTGGAGCAGGAGCGGGTGCGCTGGATGGCCGGCCGCGAGAACGCGCGCGAGGCTTTGGACCAGCTCGCGGCCGCCCTCGGGCTCGAGGGCCCGCCGCGACGTATCGAGTGCTTCGACGTCAGCCATGTCCAGGGCACGAGCGTGGTCGCCTCGATGGTCGTGTTCGAGGAGGGCCGCGCCGCGAAGCAGTTCTACCGGCGCTTCCGCTCGAGGCTCGACGAGCGCAACGACGACTTCGCCAACATGCGCGATGTGCTCCGTCGCCGTTTCGCTCGTGCCACCGCGCGGGTGGCTCCCCGGCTCACGGCCGCAGGGACTGCGACCCCCGCGCCGGCCCAAGCCGAGCTCCACTCAGGGGCCTGGCCCGAGCCGGACCTGGTCATCCTCGA
>JACDAF010000008.1 GCA_013695575.1 Chloroflexota bacterium
CGCTACAACGCCGGAGGCGCCGCCTGGTCGTACCCGATCTCCGGCATGGGCTTCTCGGCCCTGCTCCTGGCACTCGGTGTCATCTCGAATCCGCAGGCCGACTTCCCGTTCGCGTTCGTCGAGATCGCCGTGGCGACGCCCATCGCGGCCTACTTCGCGCTCCGGCTGTGGCGCGAGCCCCGGATACCGCTCATGCTCGGCGGCTACGCGCTCACGCTGCTCGCATTTCTGTTCTTCGGCCGGTACTTCCAGGGGAACTACCTCGGGTACATCCTCGCTGTCGCTTCGCCGATCCTGTTCCTGCGGCCCGGTCTCGCGCCGCGAGCGGCTCGGCGGGAGCGCCGGCGCCTCGAGGCGGCCACGCGCTGACCAGGGTCCGGGACCTCGACGGTTGGCCCGCCGGCGCGCTGCATCTCGCCATCGGGGTCTTCGACGGCGTGCACGTCGGGCACCGCGCGCTCATCGCGGATCTGGTGCGCGGCGCCCGCCGGGTCGCGGCTACGGCGGTCGCAGCGACGTTCGACCCGCTCCCGGAAGTGGCCCTCGGGCGACCCGCGGCGGGATCGATCCTGTCCACGGTCGACGAGCGCGCAGCGCTCCTGCGCGACGCCGGCGTGGACGCGGTGATGGTGTTCTCGTTCGACGAGGAGTTCGCGGCGCAGAGCGCGGTTACGTTCCTCGAGCGACTCTGCCTGGGGCGCGAGATCCGTGCGGTCGTTGTGGGTCCTGATTTCCGGTTCGGGCGCGGGCGCGAGGGCGACGTGGCGATGCTCCGGGCCTATGGACTCCGCCGCGGGTTCACCGTGAGCACCGTCGAGCCGGTGCAGCTCGATGGTGAGGTCGTGAGCTCGACCCGTGTGCGCGACGCGTTGCGCACGGGCGACCTGACGCTCGCGGAGCGCATGCTGGCACGGCCGTATTCGGTGCGCGGCACGGTCCAGCGCGGCGCGCAGCGCGGACGTACTCTCGGCTACCCGACGATCAACGTCTCCACATCCCCAGACAAGCTCCTGCCGGCGGACGGTATCTACGCCTGTTGGGTCGACGTCAACGGCCAGCGTCACCGGGCCGCGACGAGCCTCGGAGTGCGCCCGACCTTCGGCGAGGGAGCTCGCGCGCTCGAGTGCCATCTCCTCGACTTCTCCGACGACCTCTACGGCGCGACGGTAGCCGTGACCTTTGCGCGGCGTCTTCGGGACGAGCTGCGGTTTCCGGAGGCGCGAAGCCTGATCGAGCAGATCGCGCGCGACGTCGAGGAGACACGCAACGCGCTTCGCTGAGCGCGGCAAGCCAGGGGGCCTTCGGCCCCCACCGCGGCCCGTTGCCCCCGCGCCCGAGTGAGCCGCACCGGCCCACGGGACGCAGGGTCAGGGACCCCATGGCGCCGACGGCGCGGCGAAGTCGCGAAGGTCCCGGGGATAAAACGGCTACGATGATGACGAACAAAGAGATCCAAAGGATCCAGGAAAGGACAACGGGTGCCGCTCGCTCCGACCGCGGACAAGGGTGAGACGATCAGCTCGTACCGCCGCCACGACTCCGATACGGGGTCTGCGGAGGTCCAGATCGCCCTCCTCACCGATCGCATCAAGCACCTGACCGAGCATCTGCGGGAAGCGCGTCACGACGATCACAGTCGCCGCGGGCTCCTCATGATGGTCGGTCAGCGGAGACGGCTCCTCGCATACCTCCACCGGACCAGCCCCGAGCGCTACCAGGCGATCATCGGGCGGCTCGGACTCCGGCGGTAGCGGGAGCGCCTCTGAAGGTGGCACGCGCCGCGCGGGCATAGCCCCGGGCGGCGCGGCTGTTCTCGGCGGGCGAGCGAGAGACACCCGAGAAACGACATTGCCGATCACACGTTCCCAGGCGACGATCAACGACAAGGCGCTCACCCTCGAGACCGGCAAGTTCGCGCTCCAGGCCGGCGGCGCGGTGACCTGCCGCTTCGGCGACACCATCGTGTTCGCGGCCGCGACGGTCGCGAAGACGACGCGTCCCGGCATCGACTTCTTCCCGCTCACGGTCGATTTCGAGGAGCGCCTGTACGCCGCAGGCAAGATCCCCGGCTCCTTCCCGCGCCGCGAGGGCCGGCCGTCCGAGGAAGGCATCCTCACGGCCCGCCTGGTGGATCGCCCGATCCGGCCGCTGTGGCCGAAGGGATTCAAGAACGATGTCCAGATCGTCGTCTCGGCCTGGTCGAGCGACCAGGAGAACGATTACGACGTCCTCGCGGTGAACGCGGCCTCGGCAGCGCTCCACATCTCCAATGCTCCGTTCGAAGGTCCGGTCGGCTGCGTCCGCGTCGGCACCATCGACGGCAAGCTCACCCTGAACCCCACGATCGAGCAGATGCTCACAAGCACCCTCGACCTGGTCGTCGCCGGGACGCGCGACTCCGTGATGATGGTCGAGGCCGGCGCGCAGCAGGTGAGCGAAGATGTCCTGCTTCAGGCGCTCGCGCTCGCGCAGGAGGGGATCGAACGGATCTGCGATGCGCAGGAGGACCTTCGCAAGGCGGCCGGCAAGCCGAAGCTCGAGCCGGGGAAGCCGGAGCGGGACGGGGCGAGGCTCGGCGAGGTCGCGACGTTCTTCCGGGAGCGGATCAGCGCGAAGCTGCGGCACGCCGACAAGGCGCAGCGCGAGGCGGGTCTCGACGACCTGCACCTCGAGGGCGCGAAGCGGTACGTCGTCGAGGGCGGACAGATCAACGCCGACGAGGTGAAGGCCGAGTACGAGACGATCCTTGAGGAGGAGTTTCGCCGTGCGGTCACCGAGGACAGGATCCGACCCGACGGCCGCGACACGAAAGCGATCCGCCCACTCGACATCGAGGTCGGCGTGCTGCCGCGCACCCACGGCTCCGGGCTGTTCCGCCGCGGCCAGACTCAGGTCCTCACGATCTGCACCCTCGGGCCCGGGGGGGACGAGCAGATCATCGACACCCTCTCGCCGGTCGACACCAAGCGCTACATGCACCACTACAACTTCCCGCCGTACTCGGTCGGTGAGGTGCGCATGATGCGAGGCGCCGGTCGACGCGAGATCGGTCACGGTGCGCTCGCGGAGCGCGCGCTCATGCCGGTCGTGCCGCCGAAGGAGCTGTTCCCGTACACGATCCGACTGGTCAGCGAGACGCTCGAGTCGAACGGCTCGTCGTCCATGGCTTCGACATGCGGCTCGACGCTGGCGCTCATGGACGCGGGGGTGCCCATCACGGATATGGTGGCCGGCATCGCCATGGGCCTCGTCCTGGAAAAGGGGAAGCACACGATCCTCACCGACATCCAGGGCATGGAGGACCACTACGGCGACATGGACTTCAAGGTCACCGGGACGCGGACCGGCGTGACCGCCTTGCAGATGGACATCAAGGTGAAGGGGATCACGCTGGAGATCATGCGTGAGGCGCTCGCGCAGGCGCGCGAGGCGCGCCTCTCCATCCTGGAGGCGATGGCGCAGGTCATGGACAAGCCGCGCGCGGATCTCAGCAGGTTCGCCCCGCGTATCGAATCGATCAAGGTGCATCCCGACAAGATCCGCGAGATCATCGGGCCGGGCGGCAAGATGATCCGTGCGATCCAGAGCGAGTCGGGAACGAACATCGAGGTCGAGGACGACGGGACCGTTCGCGTCACGGGCGCGAAGCCGGAGGGCCGGGCCAAGGCGATCGCGATGATCGAGGGCATCACCAAGGAGCCCGAGGTCGGCGAGGTGTTCGACGGCAAGGTCACGCGGATCATGAGCATCGGCGCGTTCGTCGAGTACCTTCCGGGCAAGGAAGGCCTGGTGCGGGCGACCGAGATCTCGGCGGACCGCACCGGCCGCGTCGAGGATCTGGTGAAGGTCGGAGACGCGGTGAAGGTGAAGATCGCCGAAGTCGACCGGATGGGCCGGGTCAACCTCTCGATCCGGGCCGTGACCGAGAGCAGCAGCGAGTACGAGGAGCGCTCCCGCGCGGAGCGCGAGCGCTTCCGCGAGCGCGACGGTGGCGACCGCGGCGGCCCAGGCGGCGGCTTCCGCCCGCGTCCGGGCGGCGGAGGCGGGTTCAGTGGGCCGCGCAGGACCGGGCCGCCACGGGGCTAGCGTCCTGCTCAAGCCACGCAGCGCTCGCGCCTAGGTGCTCTCCTTGGTCCTACCCGCGTACAACGAGGCTCGCCGGCTCCCGGCGAGCCTCGCCCGGTGCGC
>JACDAF010000059.1 GCA_013695575.1 Chloroflexota bacterium
CCGGCCGCGAGCGAATTCGCGCGCTTGAGACCCGCCAGGACGTCGAGATGGATGCTCGACGTGTCGATCGACTCGCGCAGCCCCTCGTGGAGCCGCTCCAGGTGCGTATGCCGGAGCCGGCGCTCGAGGGAGTTCACCACCGACTTGTGCCGGATGACGGTCTCGGCGAGCGAGCGATCACCCGTCGCGAGCGCTGACATCGCGAGCTCGAGGTTCTCGCACACCTTCGCGTGGAGGTCGCGGATCTCCGCCCAGCCCTGCTCGCTGAAGCGGTGCTGCCCGCGGATCTTCTTCTCCGCGAGCTCGAGCAGATCCTTGTCGACGACATCGCCGATCTCCTCGAGGTTCACGATCACGAAGAGCAGCGCCGTCTCGCGGTCGGACTGCTCGCCGGTCAAGGCCCGCTCGCTCATGCTGATGAGGTACTGCTTGATGTCCTCCTCGAGCCGGTCGATCTGGTCGTCGCGCTTGATCAGCTGACGCATGAGCTCGCTGTCGTTGCGCTCGAAGACGCGGATGGTGTCCCGCAGTGACTGCAGCACCACGTCGCCCATCCGCAGCACCTCCCGCAGGGCCTGACCCAGCGCGACCGCCGGCGTGTCCAGCACCTGCGGGTTGAGGTACATCGCGCCCTGCTCGTGACGGCGCGTCTCGGGGATCGCGCGGGTGATCGCGCGCGCGGCGACGTCGACGAGCGGCAGGAACAGGATCGCCAGCCCGACATTGAACAGCGTGTGCGCGTTCGCGATCTGGCGGGGCACGTCCGCCGCGGTCGCGCGAACGAGGTCCGCGAACGGTCCGCTGAACGGCAGGAAGATCGCGACGCCGGCGAGCTTGAAGGCCGCGTGCGCGACGGCCACCCTGCGCGCCTCCGCGTTGGTGCCGACCGACGCCACCAGCGCGGTCGCCGCCGTGCCGACGTTCGCGCCGAAGATGATCGGGATCGCGCCCTCGAGGGGGATGAGTCCCGCCTGCGAAAGCGATAGCGCGAGACCGATGACCGCGGCGCTCGAGTGCACCGCCGCGGTCAACGCGGCCGAGAGCAGAAGCACGACGACCGGTAGGCCGACCAGCGCCGCGAGCAGGTCGCCGACCAGTGGATTGGCCTTGAGCGGAGCGGTGCCGTCGGCAATGAGCTTCATGCCGAGGAAGAGGAACCCGAAGCCCAGGATCGCGCGACCGACATGACCTGCCGGTCCCTTGCTCAGAGCGGTGAGCAGCCAGCCGAGGAAAACGATCAGCGGCGCAAGCGCGAGGGCGTTGAAGGCGAGGAGCTGCACCGTGACGGTGGTCCCGATGTCAGCGCCGAGGATCACCCCGATGGTCTGGCGCAGCGACAGCAGCCCCGCCGAGGCGAAGCCGACAAGCATGACCGTCGTCGCGCTCGACGACTGCAGGAGCGCCGTGACCCCGGCCCCCACCGCCAGCGCGCGGAAGCGATCGCCCGAGAGCGACGCGAGGACATGACGGAGCCGCGCCCCCGCCGCGCGCTGCAGCCCTTCGCCGACGAGCCGCACCCCGTACAGCAGGAGCGCGGTGCCCCCGAGGAGCGCGAAAAGCACGAGATTGGCGTCGCTCATCTCTGGCGACGCTAGCGCGCGACGGTGAGCGTCGCCCTCGCACTGCCGGCGGAGGTGATCGCGAGGACCACAGTCTCGCCTTCCGTCATCGGGGCGGCGAAGCCGATGGTCACGCTGCCATCGCTGCGCGTCTTCGACGACCCGACCTCGGCGCCGCCGGCGAGGAGCGTGACCGCGACGTCCGCCTTTGGGCGGCCGTTCTCGACGACGGTGACAAGGGCCACGACCGGTCCGGCCGGTCCCACCCTCGCTCGGTCGAGCGCTAGCGTCGTGGCGACACCGTCGGCACCCGCCGGTGCTGCCACGGTCACCTCGAGCCGGGACCTCGTCTCGTTGCCCGCGCGATCGAGCGCGACGACCTCGATGGGCTGGGCTCCGGCCGCGGCGCTGAAGGACTCGCTGAAGGTGCCGTTCGCCGCGGCAACGACGTTGCGCCCATTCACGGTGATGCGCGTCCCCGGCTCGGTCGTGCCGTCGACCTGCACCGTGGGACCGCCGATGGTCTCGCCGGCCGTCGGCCGGATGATGGCGAGCGGCGGTGGGATCCGGTCGAGGACGCTGGTCGCGGACCTCGACGAGATCACGGCCCCGTCCTGGAGCAGCGAGATCACGATCGAGTTCTCACCGTCGCGCAAAGTCAGGTGCTGGGCGAAGCGACCCGCCGCGTCGAGCTCGGTGCGCCCGACGACCGCGCCGTTCAGCGCGATCTCGATGCGGCGTCCCGCATCCATCGCGAGGGAGGGCAGGTGTCCCTGGAGGAGGACCGACGGCACGGAGGTGAACTCCGGCAGCTGGTCCACGACCGGCTCCGCCTGCACCGTGCTGACGCGATCGAGCTCGAGCGGGGCGCTGCGGACCGCCGGAAACGCTCGGGCGATCGCTTCCTCGAGCCTGCTGGCGAGCGACGCGGTACCTGCATCGATCGTCGCGCCGGCTTGGGCGAGCACCGCGAGGCTGACGAGGCCGAGCAGCGCCCAGGCGACGATCCCGAGCAGGCGCGGCGGCCGTCGACCACGCCGAACGCGCGAAGCGCGCACGTACCCGCGATAGCGCGCGCCGGCGCCGGCGGGCGGTGGCGGTCGTCGGGGCGGGTGCGTGCCTCGGGCGATCGTCACGTCAGGATCGTACGCACGGTGGCCCATGGCGGGTGCGATCCCGGCGGATCCGCGCTGGAATTAGCAAGAGGGCGGTGGCTCAAGGCCTCCGCCCTCTCACTGGTGGGTGGGATGAGGGGCATTCAGGTGAAGTCCGTGCGTCTCACGGGTCAACGGTGGTCGCGGTTTCGGCCTTTGGCTCCTTGTTTAGTTCTTCTGACCGCGTTGGCAACACTGTACTCACCAGAGCGCGGACGTCAAGTGGCACCGTGCGGATGGCACGGGCCCGCGTTTTGCGAGACTGTGGGCATGATGAGACCGTCAGCATGAGCGGAGCGGCCGCACCTCCCTCCGCCTATGTCCCGGGCCTCGAGGGTGTCGTCGCGACGCGCACGGCGGTCTGCAAGGTGGCCGACGGCGAGCTGGTCTATCGCGGCTATCACATCGACGAGCTCGCGGGGAACGCCGAGTATGAGGAGGTCGCCTACCTCCTGCTGCACGGCGCCCTGCCGCGCAGGGAGCAGCTGCGCGAGTTCAAGGCGGAGCTGGTGAAGCACAGGCAGATCTCGCCGCTCGTGCGCGACCTCATCAGGAACATGAGCGAGAGCGGCACCCCCATGGACGTCCTTCGGACGGTCATCTCGGCGACGTCGCTCGAGGACCCGGCCGAAGGGGACAACTCGGAAGGCGCGGACCTTCGCAAGGCGATACGGCTGACCGCGAAGATGCCGACCGTGCTGGCCGCTTACATCCGCCGGCGCAAGGGACTGCAGCCGATCCCGCCGGAGGCCGGCCTCGGCCACGCGGCGAACTTCGCGCACATGGCCCTCGGCGACCAGGCACACGCCCGCGCCGCCGACGTTCTGAATACCTGCTTCATCCTCCAGGCGGAGCACGGTCTGAACGCGTCCACCTTCACCGCCCGCGTGGTGGCATCGACGGACGCGGACATGCACGCATCGGTGTCGGCAGCGCTCGGGGCGCTCAAGGGTCCGCTTCACGGCGGCGCGACCGACGGGACGATGCGGATGATCGACGAGGTCGGGGCGCCGGAGCGGGCCGCGGACTGGGTCGCGCACGCGATCCAGAACAAGGTGAAGATCTCCGGGTTCGGGCACCGCGTGTACAAGACGCACGATCCCCGTGCGGACCACCTACGTCGATTTGCCGAGCTCCTCGCGAAGGATTGGACCGGGCCGAAATACTTCGAGATCCAAGAGGCCGTGGCCGACGCGGTCGCCCGCCAGCGCGAGACCGCAAAGGAGAGTGTCCGCTCGAAGCTCGGCGTCGTGAACGTCGATTACTACGCGGCCACGACGTACACGTACCTCGGTATCGCCGCCGATCTCGGTACGTCGCTCTTCGCTGTCGGACGGATCGCCGGCTGGTGCGCGCACATCATGGAGCAGCACGCGAACAACCGGATCATCCGGCCGGAGAGCGAGTACACCGGTCCGGCCGGCAAGCGGTGGGTGCCGCTGGTGGAGCGCTAGGGGACACGCCACTAGCCCGACCGCCGGCCCAGCCGACGCAGCTGGTCACCGGCGGTGGCCCAGATGCCGCGGCGGAACCCGAGGACGAGCGCGACGAACACCGCACCCGTCACCACTCCGGATGCGTCGGTGATGCCAGAGAGCCAGTCGCGCAGCAGCAGCACCAGAGCCGCGCCGAGCACGCTGCCCCAGAGGGTGCCGATCCCGCCGAGGACCGACATGAGCACGACCTCGCCGGACTTGGACCAGTGCAGGTTCTCGAGAGACGCGAAGCCGTGGCCGATCGCGAAGAGCGATCCGGCCAGGCCGGCGAGGCCGGCGGAGAGCACGAAGGCGATGAGCTTGTAGCGCGCCGTCGGGTAGCCGAGCGCCTGCGCGCGTGCCTCGTTGTCGCGGATCGCGACGAGAACGTGCCCGAACGGAGAGTGGACGATCCGCCACGCCGCGAGGTAGCCGATGAAGATGAGCGGGAGGGCCGCCGTGTAGAAGTCGGCGGACCGCCCGACGCTGCGGCCGTCGAAGCCGAGCCGCGGGATGCCCTGCAGGCCGTTCTCCCCGCCCGTGACATCGCGCCACTCGTTCGCGATGTAGAAGAGCATCTGCGCGAACGCCAGCGTCACCATCGCGAAGTAGATGCCGCGCCGCCGGATCGAGAGGTAGCCGATCGGCACCGCGATGGCCATCGCGGCGAGCGTGCCGGCGAGCGCCGCGAGCGGGAACGCGAGGCGGAGCTCCTTCGCGGCGAGCCCCGCGACGTACCCCGCGCTGCCCCAGAACGCCGCGTGGCCGAACGAGAGCAGGCCTCCGAAACCGAGCAGCAGGTCGACCGACACCGCGAACAGCCCGTACAGCAGGATGTCGAGTGCGAGCACGACGTACAGCGCGCGTGGCAACAGGACGGCCCCGGCGACTGCGAGAGCGAGCAGCGCGAGCGGGACGGCCCAGCGCCGCAGCCGCGCGGAGCGCGGCTGGGGCGCCGCGCCCGCGTCGATGGCGCTCACGTCGGGTCGACAGAGCCGAAGAGGCCGGCCGGTCGCACGAGGAGCACGAGCGCCATCAGGGCGAACGCCACGATGTTCTCGAGGGCGGGGTTGAGGATGGCGGCGACACTCGAGAGCACGCCCACGGTGAAGCCGGCCACCACTGCCCCCGCGATCGATCCCATGCCGCCGATCACGACGACGGCGAAGGTCAGGATGATCGCCTCGCCGCCCATGAGGGGCGAGACATTGCGCATGGGAGCGGCGAGCACGCCCGCCAGCGCGGCGAGCGCGACGCCGAACGCGAAGACGCCGGTGACCCAGCGGTCGATCGGGATGCCGAGCGCGCGCGTGAGCTCCGGCCGCTCCGTCGCGGCGCGGACCACCATGCCGAGACGGGTGCGCTCGATCGCGAACCAGACGCCGACCGCGACCACGATGGAGAAGGCGATGACGAAGAGCCGGTAGGCGGGGTACGACGTGAGCCCGAGCGAGACGGACTCCGCGAGCTCGGCCGGTGTGGCGTATGGCTGGCCCTGCAAGCCGAAGCGCAGGCGCATCGCGTCCTGGATGAAGACCGTGAGCCCGAAGGTCATGAGGAACCCGTAGAGCGGATCGAGGCCATACAGGCGGCGGAGCAGGAGCCGCTCGAGGATGACCCCCGCGATCGCGACGACGAGCGGCGCGAGCAGGAGCGCGGGCCAGAAGCCGATCCCCGCGTTCAGCCCGAGCAGGTAGGCCGCGAACGCGCCGAGCATGTAGAAGGCGCCGTGGGCGAAGTTCACCACGCGCAGCACACCGAAGATGACGGCCAGCCCGAGCGACAGGAGCGCGTAGAAGCTCCCGTTCACCAGGCCGTTGAAGATCTGGAGGGTGACGTAGCCGGGATCCATGAACAGCGAAGGGGCGCGGCTTCATCGCCGCGCCCCTCGTCTCCTGCTACCTGGCTACTTCGGCATCTTGCAGCCGGTGTCGGCAAGCGGCTTCGAGGCCTGATCGGCCTTGAGGGTGCCGAGCACCTTCGAGTAGTCCGAGCCTTCCTTCACGTCGGACTTCGGCTTCACCTCGGCGACGAGCGCGTCGTGCATGACCCAGTGGTCCTCGGCGCGGATCTGCCCGTTCCGGA
>JACDAF010000069.1 GCA_013695575.1 Chloroflexota bacterium
CGAGGTCGCCGGTCGTGGCGGCGGGAAGTCCCGTGCCCATCTGCGGGACGTAGGCGGCCGGCGCTCCGGCGATCATCGTCTCCGAGGTCGTCGGCGCCTCCGATCCGTCGGGGATCCGGGTGTCCACAGAGCCGCTCTTCTCCAGCGCCTCCTCCGGGGTATCACCGGCGTGCGGCTGCTCGTCCCTGTCTTTCCTGGCGTTGTCCTGGTCTTTCGGCATCTGCCTACCTCCTCTGGTCGTCAGCGTCACCGGGAGCGCAGGAACGGTGCCTACCCGCGAACGCCGGCCACGCCAAGGAGGCCCGGGAGCAGCGAGCCGAACACGTAGCCCGCGGCGCCGGCCATGGCGGCCAGCGCCACCACCTCGAGGCCGGAGCGCAGCGCGCCGTGCTTCGTCCAGCGCGACTTCACGACGCCGAAGAAGAAGAGCGTCGCGGCGCAGAGCGCGACGCTGACCCACGGCGCGGTGCCGAGCGGTACGACGAGATACGGGATCACGGGCACGAGCGCCGCCACGCCGAAAGCGGCGCCCATGACGAGTGCGCCATGCAGCGCTCCGTGGCCCTCCTCGACCGTGATGCCGAGCTCCTTCTCGACCATCGTCTTCAGCAGCACATCCGGATGGCGCGCGATCTCCGCCGCGACCCGCTGTGCCGACTCCCGCGGAAGGCCCTCCTCCTCGAGCATGTACGCGACCTCGGCCTCCGATTCGTCCGGACGCTGCTCGACCTCTTCACGCTCGCCCTCGATCTGCGCGTCGTAGATCTCGCGCTGGCTCTTCGAGGAGAGGTACTCGCCCGCCGCCATGGAGAAGATGCCGGCGAGCGCGCTGGCGATCCCCGCGACGAGCACGCTGAAGCGGTCACCGGTGGCGGCGCCGACGGCGGTCACGACCGCGAGAGTGCTCACGATGCCGTCCTGCATGCCGAAGAGTGCCTCGCGGATCTCACCCAGCAGGTCCGACGCGTCCCGCTCCTCCGCGATGTGCCGCCGAAGCCACTCGCGATCGAGGTATTCGGGCTCGCCCGCAACATCCTTTGCCATCAGCGTGAGTGTGACTCCTCGGGTGGTCGCACGTTGCGGAACGCGGCATAGACGAGCAGGTCATACCCGACCTTGATCGCGCCAGCGAGGAGGAATGGCAGGCCCAGCGCCGCGACGCTGAACGCATAGCCGGTCAGCAGCGGCGCGACCGCGCTCGACGCGGTGCGCGCCACGTTGGTCAGCCCCGCCGTCGCCGTGCGCTCGTCGTCGTCCACGACCGCCATCGTGTAGGACTGCCGCGTCGGCACATCCATCTGCGAGATGCTCATGCGCACGAGGAAGACCGCGACCGCGAGCAGCGCGGTCGGCATGAGCGGCACGAGCATGAGCAGCAGGTTCGATGGCAGGTGCGTGAACACCATCGTGTTGATGAGCCCGACGCGTGTGGCGAGCCAGCCGGCGGCGAGGAGCGACAGCCCCGAGAGAACATTCACCGCGAAGAACAGGAGCGCGAGGTCGGTCGGCCCCAGACCCCAGCGGAGGTCGAACCAGTAGGCGACGACCGAGTGCACGACCAGTCCGCCGGCGAACGCGTCGAGGCCGAAGAGCGCCGCGAGCTTCGCCACGATCCCGCGCGAGCGGTGGATCCCGAAGAACCGCCGGTCGCCCTCGACCCGCGCGAGCTCGACCTGCTCGGAAAGGCTCAGGAAGATGGCCAGGTTCAGCGCGCCGATCAGCGCGTACAGGAGGAACAGCGGACGGTATGCGTCTGCGCCCGCCAGGCCGAGCCCCGCGAACGCGCCAACGACACCGGCAAAGAGCGAGCCCGCCGCTTGGGCGAAGTTGGCCGCGGTCGCGTAGATCGAGAAGAGCCAGGTGCGGCGCTCGGGCGGGGCGGTGCGCGGCAGGATCGCCTGCTCGACGGTCAGGAAGGCGCCGACCTCGGAGCTCGTCGCGCTGATCGTCCCGGTGAACGCGCCCAGGAGCAGCACCCAGAGCTCACTGCCGAACGTGAAGCACAGGCCGCCGGCGACCATCAGCAGCGCCATCGTCACGACCGTGCGGCGGCGGCCGAAACGGTCGGCCGCCAAGGCCCAGAACACCGTCATGAGGGCGGAGCCGGCGATCGCGCAGGTGAGCACGAGACCTATCTCGATGGGACCGAAGCCGAGGCGCGCGAGGTAGACGGCCAGCACGACCGACAGGTATCCGTAGGCGAACGTCCGGAGGATCCGGGTGGCAAGGAGCTTCTTGCCGTCGGCGGAGAGCCAGTTCGGGGGCACGAGGGCCGTACAGTATCCGCCCGTGGACATCCGTCAGTTCGCACAGCGCCTCGAGACCGAACGCGAGGAGACAGCGCAGGCGCTCGCCGTCGTCGCAGAGCGCCTTGCGGTCCCGCAGGGCGAGAGCGGCGGCGAGCTCACGCTCGCCGATCAGCATCCCGCGGACGCGGCGACCGAGACGGCGCAGCGCGAGCTCGACCTCACGCAGCAGCGTCGGGCCGAGG
>JACDAF010000108.1 GCA_013695575.1 Chloroflexota bacterium
ACGATGAAGTACCCCTCGGTGTACCTCGTCGGTCAGCGTGCGCACGGCGAGGTCCTCTCCGTCGCCTTCGCGGACACCGGCCAGCACATCGACGCCGGGGCGAAGATGGTCCACGCCGCACCCCAGACGACCTCGATCATCACCAGCAAGTCGATCAGCAAGGGCACGGGGCGCACGTCGTACCGCGGGCTGGTGAAGATCTATCCCGGTTCGAAGAAGAGCAAGA
This sequence comes from Chloroflexota bacterium, assembly GCA_013695575.1. GTDB lineage: Bacteria > Chloroflexota > Limnocylindria > P2-11E > P2-11E > JACDAF01. Next base: position 227 of record JACDAF010000108.1, read on the forward strand.
GCACGGTGCGCTGCGACGCGCTCATCCTCGACACGACCGCGCGCAGCGACACCTACCCGTACATGGAGATCGACGAGGAGGACGTGACGATCGGCCACGAGGCCTCCGTCTCGAAGGTCGGCGAGGAGCAGCTCTTCTACCTCATGAGCCGGGGACTCTCCGAGTCGGACGCGACGGCGATGGTCGTGAACGGCTTCATCGAGCCGATCGTGAAGACGCTGCCGATGGACTACGCCATCGAGATGAACCGACTGATCCAGCTCCAGATGGCGGGTGCGATCGGCTGATGGCTCCTGCCCATGGGTCAGACTCTCGCTGACCTTGAGCGGGGATCGTCCTGGCCCGGACGCGCCCGCTGGCGAAGGCCCAGATACGAAAAGGCGAAGCTGAAGTCGTGAGCCGGTGGCCGGCCGTGACCCCGGCAGGTGCCGTCGTCCGCCTCTACGTCACCATCGGTCCTAGCGAGCGCGTCGTGGCGCAGGGCTCCGAGCGGACAGCGTGCGGGCTATGCGTGCCGCCTGACGAGGAGACACGCAACGAGCCCGATACGCGCCTGCCACGCTGCTACGCCTGCCGGTTGCTCGCCGAGTGACGCTCACGGCGGCGCCTGGCATGGTCGCTTGCGATAGGTGTCTGAGGGATCGACCTCGCGCCGCTCGGACGGCTCCTCATGATCGCCGGCATCGTCCTCCTGGCCGTCGGCGGGCGGCGCTGAGATCCGCGAAGGCGGATCGCGAAGGCCGATAATGGTGGCGCATGGCAGAGAGCGGGACGCCGATCGTCGCAGAGGCGGAGAAGCAGGCGAAGATCCTCAACGCGCTGCAGGCCGTCCTCGACCCCGAGATCGGCATCTCGGTGATCGACCTCGACCTCATCCGCGAGGTGAGCTTCACCCCCGAGGAGGCCGAGGTGAAGATGGTGCTCACGACGCCGTTCTGCCCCTACGGGCCGATGCTCACCAACCAGATCCAAACGGTCTCGGAGCAGGCGGCGGAGATGCCGGTGAAGGTCACGGTGCTCCCCGACAAGTGGGAAGCGCCGCCGTGGCTGCGCTGAGCCGCTAGCGGGAACCGCGCGCCGGGCACTCGTCGCGGACGCTCGTCGCACGCTCGAGGGTCGCTTCTTCGACGAACGCCGGCTTCCCTGAGCGAGCTGCGATACCGTGTATGCGCGTAACTGCTCACCGCGTGGAGCTATTACCAAGAGGTGTGTAAACGACCGGGGCGACTACCCTTCCCATTCGATCAAGAACGCAGACCTCGGGTTGGCACCCGAGGGGGAAGAGGAGTCGCCCCGTGTCCCGCAACGATACGTCCACGCCGTCCCCCGTGGTGAGCTGGGCATCCATCGAGACCTTCGCGCGCGGCAAAGTGCAGGAGTTCCTGCAGCACATCCTCGAGGAGGAGGTCACCGAGCTGCTCGGCCGCGAGCGTTCGGTGCGCCGCGGCGCCGTCGACGCCGTTCCCGGATACCGCAACGGACTGGGCAAGCCGCGCCGCCTGGCGATGCAGGGCGGCACGATCACGCTTCGCCGGCCACGCCTCCGCGGCCTGGAGGAGCGCTTCGAGAGCAAGATCCTGCCGCTCTTCGCCCGCCGCACCAAGGAGCTTGGGAGCGCTGCTGCCGGAGCTGTACCGCACGGCCTGTCGCTTGGCGACTTCGAGCTCGCGCTGCGCGGTCTGCTCGGCGCGGGCGCCCCACTCTCGGCCTCTTCGATCGCGCGGCTCAAGGCCACCTGGCAGATCGAGTACGAGCGCTGGCACGTGATCTCTCCAACCGCGAGCTGGTGTACGTCTGGGCCGACGGCGTGTACGTGAAGGCCGGCCTCGAGAAGGAGAAGGCCTGCCTGCTGGTGGTCATCGGGGCCTTCCGCGACGGCCACAAGGAGCTCCTCGCCCTCGCCTCCGGGTATCGCGAGTCGACCGAGTCCTGGCTGGCGGTGCTGCGCGACCTCAAGGCCCGGGGCCTGGACGCCCCCGCGCTCGCCGTCGCCGACGGCGCGATGGCCTTCTGGGCCGCCCGCCATGGTCTGGCCGGAGACAGGGATCCAACGGTGCTGGAATCACGCCATCGTGAATTGTCTCGACAAGCTGCCGAAGTCGCAGCAGCGAGCGGCGCAGCTGCTGCTCTGCGCGATGCCGTACGCGCCCACCCGCGCCGAGTCCGCGCGGCTGCGCGACGGCTTCGCCCGCCGCTACGCGAACTATCCCGAGGCGGTCGCTGTCCTCGAGCGGGATTGGGAGACGCTCAGCACCTTCTATGACTTCCCGGCCGAGCACTGGAAGCACCTGCGGACCTCCAACGTGGTGGAGAGCCCGTTCGCCGCGCTGCGCCTGCGCACCGGCGCGGCGCGGCGCTTCAAGGTCGTCGCGAACGCGACGATGCTCATCTGGCGCGTGCTCCGCGTGGTCGAGCGGCGCTTCCGCAAGCTCGACGCGCCGGAACTCCTGAAGGACGTCTACGAGGGGAGGAGGTTCGCGGACGGCAAGCCCATCACGCGAGCGATCGGGAAGGAAGCTGCCTGATTCCGTTTACACACTTCTTGACGTGAGCTCCACCGCGTGGCACCCATCGGTGTTACGCATAGTCTGTTAGGAGAGTTGCGTGGCAACCTCAAGTGACCGCCGTCAGCTGCTGGAGATCGACGGGAAGCCCTTCCTGTTCCAGCACGGCTACCGCTTCGGCAAGGTGACCTACATCACCCGCCTACCACTGCTGCGCAACAACACCGTGTTCACTGACGGCCACCTCAGCGCCGAGGAGGTCGAGTCGGTGGTGCGCGGTGACAACCCCTGGTTGCTCAAGTAGCCGCCTCTGGCTACTGAAGTAACCGCATGGAGCCTGTGTCCTCTTGTTCTGGGTCGCCAGGATCTGGTTCGGCGTCAGGTAGCAGCGAACTGCACCGCAGCTAATGGCTGTTGTTTAGGGTCAGATACATATCGGACAAGACCCGGCGCCACCTGACCGGCCTCCGCGGCAGGCGGGAGGACCGGCAAAGTCGTGAGCGCCGGGCTCCGAGGTGGCGCCCGTGCCGAGGTCCAAGATCCGTGCCCCTGGCGGGTTGCGTCTCAAGAGTTCGGCGATCCCACGGACGCGCTACGTCGTCCCGCTGGGCACCGCCGCACCGAGCCCCGCGGCCCAGCACCGCTACGAGGTGGTGCGCTGGTACGAGGAGCATGGTCGCCTCACCCGCCTGACCGCGCGCCATTTCGGCCACAGCCCGGACACGGTCTCCCGCTGGGTGCGCGCGCTGCAGGCGCGTGGCATGCGCGGCCTCGAGAGCCGGAGCCGGCGGCCCGATCACGTCCGCCAGCCCACCACGCCGCTGGCGACAGTCGTGCGCATCCAGGAATTGCGCGAGCAATACCCCCGTTGGGGACGCGAGAAGCTGCGGGTGCTCCTGCTGCGCGAAGGCACCAGCGTCTCGGCCAAGACGATCGACCGGACGCTGGCCCGGCTGCGCCGCCGCGGTCAGCTCCACGAGCCGCCGATGGTCAGGAGAGCCGCGCTGGCACGGGCCCGGACAGCCAGCCGGCCGCGCCGCCCGGCGGGCCTGGTCGTCGACCGTCCGGGATTCCTGCAGCTCGATAGCCAGGAGACGCGCTTCGGGGGCACGGCCGTCTTCACCTTCGCCGCGGTCGACTTCCTGACCCGCAAGCGCGTCATCTCTGCGGCGAGTCAGCTCACGAGTGCCGCTGGCGCGCGCTTCCTCGCGCGCGTGCAGGAGCGCTTTCCGTTCCCGATCTGGGCGGTGCAGGGCGACGGCGGCCACGAGTTCCGCGGCGAGTTCGCCCTCGCGGCGGCGGCGGCGGGGATCACGCAGTACACCAACCGACCGAACTACCCGCAGGGGAACGGTCGCGTCGAGCGGAGCTTCCTCACCGATGACCAGGAGTTCCACGAGGTCGAGGAGCTCACTCCGACCGCCGAGGGTCTCGAGCGCCAGCTCGTCGTCTGGAACCGGGTCTATGAAGAGATCCGCCCGCACCAGGCGCTCGGCTACCTGACCCCGAACGAGTTCTATGCACAATGGGTCGCGGAGCACCCCACCGCCACGGCCGGGCTGTCCGAGATGTCCTGACCCAGCACAGGGACTTGACGTGCCGGACGGGTCCGCATAGATTGCACGCCCTATGAAGTCCCGCGCCCTCCTCGTCGTGCTTGGCGTCGTCCTTATTACGGGGACGGGAGACCGCCTGGGAGGGTAGCGTCGCACACGCCACGCGAGACCAGCGAAAAGACCTCTCAGGACATGAGAGGTCTTCTTGTTTGTAGGAGACAAGAAGAAGGAGCACGGAGATGTCGGCCCATCAGGACGCGCTCGCGGCCAGGCTTCGCGCGC
>JACDAF010000158.1 GCA_013695575.1 Chloroflexota bacterium
GAGCCCTCGTAGGCCGCGTTCACCTGGGCCAGGCGCGCGGTCGCGTCGTCGGCGGCGCTGGCGCCCTGGCCGGACGTGCCGCCGGCTTCGTCCGCCGTGATGTAGTTGCCCAGATCGTCCGCCCGGACGTCCGCCGCGCGGCCTGCCATGCCGCCGCCATCGACCGCGGACCGGACGACGTCGTGCTGATCGCCCAGTGCGGTGCGGGCACCCGTCGCTTCGTCGCTGATCGCCGAGCGGGCCACGTCGTGCTGATCGCCCAGTGCGGTGCGGCCACCCGTCGTTTCGTCGCTGATCGCCGAGCGCGCCACGTCGTGCTGATCGCCGAGGGCCGTGCGGGAGCCGCTGCCCTCGCCCGTGACACCTGCGCGGACCGAGCCGCCGGCGTCGCTGATCCGCGCGCTGCGGACAGCGCCGGATGCGTCGTCGAGGATCCCGTCCGTGACAAGCGGCTCTCCGCCGTCGGGGATCGTCGCGCCGACGCTGAGGTCGTTGCCGAGCCCGACCTTGCTCACGCCCGAGGCTGCCTCGCCCATCGCGAAGGTCTTGCTCATGCGCTGGTCGACCCCGAACGACGCCAGCTTCGTGGCGTCGCCGCTCTTGATCGCTGCGCGCTCGTCGGGCGTCAGGTCGAAGCCGCTCAGGGCCGCGCCCGGATCCGTCCGAAGCGTGTTTCGGAACGCCGCGTCGCTGATCGCCCGCTGGATCACCTGTCCGAGTGTCCCCTTCGCCATCGTGTCGGCTCCTTTCGCCTTTACGGCTGTTGGCGGTAACCATGGACCGCCACCCCACCCGGTTGGACTGGCTACGTCACGCATCGTGTGTGATCTCGATAACGTTCCCTCCCGGTCCTCGCTACTCGAGCTCCGGCAGATCGACCGGATCGCCGCGCGGCCTGCACACCCCGCAGTGGACCGCGTCCTCGACGACCAGCGCGCGAAGTCCCTCGTGACGCTTGCCGCGGAACACGTCGATCACGAACGGATGCTGGCGCGTGTGCTCGCGACAGGTCCCCCTGCCACAGAACCGGCACGCGCCCACGGCCGTCCGCTCGCACGTCCAGCAGTCCAGCTTGCCCTCCCGCGCCTCTACGTTCCGGCCGCGACCGCTCCGCCGAGGCCCGCCCCGACATAGTGAGCCGTCCTGGCACGGATATCACCTGCCGACTCCCCCGACGCCCGGACGAGGCGGGCGAAGTCTTCGCGGGCGAGGCCTGCGACGAGGAGGTCCGTGACCGCGCGCACCGTGGCCGTCCGCCGGCCCCCGAACAGGAGGGCCAGCTCGCCGAAGCTGTCGCCCACCCCGAGGTTTCGGGCGAAGGCCCCGTCCGGCAGATGCACGGCCGCCTGTCCTTGCCGGATCACATAGAAGCGGTCGGCACCGTCCCCGGCGTGGAAGACGGCCTCGCCCGCCGGGACCCGGCGGGTGCGCATCCGTGCGGCGATCCGGTCGAGCTCCTGGCCGCTCACGCCCCGGAAGAACGGGAGCGCGGCCAACCCCTGCCGCTCCTCGCGTGACGCCCTGATGCGGGCGCGTACCTCATAGCGGTCCTGCACCCAGCGCCCGAAATGGCCGCGGTCGAGCGACCAGAGCACGGCCGGCTCGAGGGCTCGGACGGTCGCGCTCCGTGTGGTGCGGTCAAGCAGCGCGAGCTCGCCGAACCCCTCGCCCGGGATGATCGTCCCGAAGCCTTCACCCTCCGGCCCGATCGCCTCGAGACGTCCGGACCGGACGAGGTAGAACCGATCACCGGGCTCGCCGTATGTCACGACGGTCCCTCCCGCTGCGATCTCCTCGACGCGCAGGTGGTGCGCGATGGCGGCGAGTGCCTGGCGCGGCAGACCGTGCAGGAAACGGACGCGCGCGAGCGTCGCGATGCGCTCGTTCATCTCCCGCTCGAGCGCCCGCCGCCGACGCGCCGCGTAGAGCCGCGCCGCGTTCCGGGTGACACCGACGGCACGGCCGAGGAGCGCCACCAGGAGCGGTCCGACGAACACGAGGACGATGAGGGCGAGGATGATCGCGCCCGCAGGGCCGAGCCCGAAGAGCTCGGCGGCCGCGATCGACACGCGTGTCTGCCAGATCCACACGGAGAAGAGGAGGACCAAGAGTGACGTCGCGATCGCGCTGCCGCCGAAGGTGGCGAGCCCGATCTCTCGCCGCGTCCAGCGCTCGCGCCGCCGGACCTTGCGGATCGCGGCCCCGCGCACGAACGCGAGCGCGCGCTGCCGAAGCAGCGGTGCATCGAGGGCGTCGACCAGGATGTGATAGCCGTCCAGGTCGAGGATCGGCAGCAGGTTCAGGACGAACTGGAAGACGAAGAGGCTCGCCGCGCGGTACGCAAGGTCGCCCGCGGTCGTGTGCCCGCCGGCGGCCGCACCGAAGGCGCAGACGGCGGCGACGAGCAGGCCGGCGAGCGGTCCCGCGAGTGACACGACGATCCGCTGCCCGCGCGGTGCGAGCGTCATGTCGGTGGAGTCCACATAGAAGCAGGGAAACAGGTAGTAGACCGCCACGCCAAGGCGGCGCACGCGCCGGCCGTAGTGTCGGATCGCAAGCGCGTGACCGGCCTCGTGCACGGAGATCGAGAGGACCTGGAGGACGACGAGGATCAGGATGCCAAGGACGTACGAGCCGTTGAAGGTCACCAGGTCGTGCTTGCCGGACGCGGTCTGCCCGACCCAGACCCAGAGGCCGGCGGCCCCGAGCACGACGGCCGCGGCGGCGCCCGCGCTGGAGAAGAAGAACCGTCCGCCGAGCCGATAGAGCAGGTCCACGGTGCCTTCGGCGTTCTCCCACCGCGCGATGTCCCACATGACGAGGCGCCGTAGCAGCCCCTGCGCACGGAGGACGGGGTCGCGCCTCGCGCGGCGCGCGCGGAGCTTCTCGTACACCGGCGGCGGCTCCTCGCCGAAGAACCCGTTCGCCCGCAGAGCCGCGGTGAGCCGCGCAAGCCGGTCGAGGGCGAACGTGCCGCTGCGGCCCAGGTGCTCGACGAGGATCTCCTGGACGCTGCGCCGGCCATCCATGAGCTCGAGGAGCTCGACATCGGCCGGCTCGAGCCGGAGATACGTCCCCGCGCCGCGATCGGCACCGGGGTTCTTGACGACCGTATAAGGGGTCCCGTCGCGGTTCCGGAGATCTGCCCGGACCATGTCGCGGACGAGACCAGGCACGAACGAGGCGTAGTCCAGGCGGTCGCGCAGGACCGCCCAGACGCCCTCGGGTTCGCCCACGCCCGTAGGGTAGGCCGCGGCGACGCGGCGTCGGCACCCGGGGATGCGCTCCCCTCGTGTTCACGACGACACTTCCTGCGGCCGATCAACACACGGATACTCGCCATGTCATGGCACATGGGAGGGCCGATCCGACCGAGTTCGAGCGCCTGCGCGCGGAGCGCGACCACGCCATCGAGCGGCAGGCCGCCCTCGGCGAGGTCCTCAAGGCGATCGCGAACGCTCCGGCCGAGCTCGCGCCGGTGCTCGACACGATCGCGGTGAACGCACGCCGGTACTGCGGGGCCGAAGACGTCCTCGTGCTGCTCGCCGAGGGTGATCAGGTCATCTCCCGCGCGCACGCCGGTCCGATCGCACTGCCATCGCGGGACAGCGACGCGTCGACGGTCGGACGGCAGGTCCCGCTCGTCAACGACACCGTGATTGGACGCGCCATCCTCCAGAAACGGACCGTCCACGTTGACGATCTCCAGACCGCTGAGGGCTTCGCGACGGGCCGGGAGCGGGCCAGGAGCGCGAATCACCGGACGACGCTCGCCGTGCCGCTGCTGCGCGATGGCCGCGCCATCGGCGCGATCATGGCCCGACGCATCGAGGTACGTCCCTTCTCCGAGGACGAGATCGCGCTCATCGAGACGTTCGCCGACCAGGCGGTCATCGCCATCGAGAGCGTTCGCCTTCTCAACGAGACGAAGGAGGCCCTCGAGCAGCAGACCGCGGTGAGCGAGGTCCTAGCCACGATCAGCCGCTCGGCGTTCGACCTGCAGCCGGTGCTCGACACTGTCACTGAGCGCGCGACGAGATTGTCGCGCGCGACGCAGGGGACCATGCATCGCGTCGAAGGTGACATGCTCCATTTCGCCGCCGGCTTCGGGCCTTCGGAGGCGCTCATGGAGCTCAGCCGGAGGAACCCGATCCAGATCGGCGACCGCGGCACGCTCACCGGTCGGGTATCCGCCGAACGGCGGACGGTCCATCTCCCGGATGTGCTACAGGACCCGGAGTACACGTACGCGGAGGCGCAGCGCCTCGGCGGCTTCCGCGCGATGCTAGGCGTGCCACTGCTCCAGGAAGGACATGTCATCGGTGTCATGTCCCTGTGGCGCACTGAGCCCATTCCCTTCGGTGAAAAGGAGATCGCCCTCGTCGAGACGTTCGCCGATCAGGCGGCGATCGCGATCGGGAACGTACGCCTTCTCAACGAGACCAAGGGAGCTCTCGATCAGCAGACGGCGATCGGCGAGGTCCTCCGAGTCATCTCGCGATCGCCCACCGACGTCAGTCCGGTCCTGGAGGCCGTCGTCGCGAACGCAGTCCGCCTCTCAGGAGCCGACAGCGCCAGCTTGGTGCGGATCGACAACGATGTCGGTTCGATCGCCGCGAGCGTGGGGCAGACCGAGGAGACCGAAGCCACGCTGAGGGCGTTCCATCGCACACATCGCATCGTCGCCGGACGGGAGTCCCTCACGGGGCGCGTTCTGCTCGAGCGTCGGTCCGTACAGATCGCGGACGCATCGACCGATCCCGACTACGAGAAGCGTGGCGGCACGCAGGCCGCGCTGTCACTCCTCGGAGTACCACTCCTGGGGCCGGACGGGGTCATCGGCGTCCTCATCGCGCGCCGGGCAGCTCCCCACGTCTTCTCGGCCCAGCAAGTCGCGGTCGTCGAGTCATTCGCCGATCAGGCGGTCATCGCGATCGAGAACGTTCGCCTCTTCAACGAGACGAAGGAGGCGCTCGAGCGGCAGACTGCGGTGAGCGAAGTCCTTGCCACGATCAGTCGGTCGACCTTCGACCTCCCGGCCGTGCTCCAGACGATCGCCGAGCGCGCCATGG
>JACDAF010000160.1 GCA_013695575.1 Chloroflexota bacterium
ATCCGCTCGCCGAGGTGGTGGAGCGCCATCGCCGAACACTCGATGTGCCAGCCCGGCCGCCCGCGACCCCAGGGGCTCGGCCAGGTGGGACCTGAGTCGACGAAACGCCAGAGCGCGAAGTCGCGCGGGTCCTCACGGCCCTGGTCCTCGAGCCCGGCGTCATCCTGCCCGGCCAGGATCCGCGTCATCCGCGGCACACCGAAGCGCGAGAGATCCCCGTAGGCTCGGGCGCGCTTGACCGAGAAGTACATGCCGCGCGGGAGCCGGTACGCGGCGCCGCGCTCCTCGAGACGCGCGATGAGGCGATGGATCTCGCCCATTTCGCGGGTCGCGTGCGGCATGACGTCGGGCCGGCGCCAGCCGAGCGCGCGCATGTCGCGCAGGAACGCGCGCTCCTCGCGCCGACCAAGCTCGCGCCAGTCCACATCATCACGGCCCGCGCGCTGAAGGATCGACTCGTCGATGTCGGTGACGTTCTGCGCGTAGCGCACGCGCCTACCGCGTAGCTCGAGGAGCCGCACGAGCACATCGAACGTGAGGAACGTGCGGGCATGCCCGAGATGAGTCGTGTCGTACGGGGTGACGCCGCAGACATAGAGCGTGACCGCGTCGGAGCGGGGGCGGAGCGGGACGATCGCGCGACGCCGCGTGTCGTAGAGCCGGAGCACTCGCCGTGACCATACACAATGCGGGGCGTGCCGCTCCTGCCGGACGTCGCCGAAACGCTCGCGACGCTCGAGGCCATCGGGTCGCAGCCGACGGTGCCGTTCCACGAGCACGCCGCGATCCACGCCATCCGCGAGCGGATCGAGGCGCTGGGGATCGAGACCCGCAATGACCGCTACGGCCAGCTGTACGCGCGGCTCGCCCGCGGCGACGCGAAGCGCGCGCTCGTGCTCATCGCACACACCGACCATCCGGGGTTCGTCGTGTCGGACGCACATGGACAGGAGGGGCGCGTGCGTGTGAGCGGCGGCCTGCGTCCCGGCTGCTTCGGGCGCCCTGTCGGGGTCCAGGTCCACGACGACGGAGGCTCGGCGCCGGTGCGCGCCGTGGTGGACGACTACGTGGACGACCCCGACATCCCGAACAACTCGCCGGGGCACGCGCGGATCCGTGCGGACGCCCCGCTGCGGGTCGGGCAGTGGGCGGTGCTCGACCTCCCCGGCCTCGCGGTCCGGGGCGACGAGCTGCGCATGCGCGCGGCGGACGACCTCGCCGGCTGCGCGCTCATCGTGCTCGCGCTCGGGCTGCTTCGAGCCGAGCGGCGTCCGTTCGACGTCCACGCGGCCTTCACCCGTGCGGAGGAAACGGGCCTCTTCGGCGCGCGACTCATCGCCGAGGACGGGCTCATCCCGCGCGACGCGTATGTCGTCTCGCTCGAGGCGAGCAGCGCACGCTTCGCGCCGGCCGGCGAAGGCATCGTCGTCCGCACCGGCGATCTGCACAACACGTTCAGCAACGATGCGGAGCGCTACCTCCGCGTCGCGCAGGAGGAGCTCGCGCTCGCGGGCATCCCCACCCAGCGCCGCCTGCTCCAGGGCGGGACCTGCGAGGCGTCGGCGTTCGTCCGGCTCGGGTGGACCGCCACGGGGGTCGCGCTGCCGAACGTGAACTACCACAACGACCCGGAGGACGGCACGTTCGCGCCGGAGATCGTGCACCTGGGGGACGTCCTCGGCGGCGTCGCGCTCCTCGCGCAGGCCGCCGTCGCGGCGGGTGCGGACGCGAGCGAAACGTGGTGGCCGTCGGCCCGGCGCGTTCCCGACGAGGTCCGGAGAGCCCTCGAAAGCTGAGGCCTGCCCCTCGCGCCCGATTTCGGCAGGGCTTGACTCGATACCGGGCAGGAGGTGTACAACAGGACTGCACGCTCCCAAAGGCGCCAAGGGGCGGGCGGCGACTGGCGACCACGCGACACGACCCCTAGGAGGTCCCGCATGGTCAGGATCCATCTCCGCGAGGGAGTCCTTCAAGTCGATCGATGACGCCCCCGGCGGAAGGGGGCACTGTTGGACGCGGCGCGTCCGGCGGATGAATTGAAGGACGGCACCAGGTGTGACCGCCGAATGGGACCGGATCTCTGGTCTGTAGCCGGACGCGAGTGTCGTAGGCGATTGGAACGAGAGCCCCGCTCCGGCGGGGCTCTCGTCATGTCGCTCGCGTGGACCGACCGATCAGGCGAGGACGGCTTTGCCCGGCCGTAGCCGCAGGGCCCCTGAGCCCGAGCAGACGAAGTCAGTCTCGGCCGAGAGGAATCAGCAGGCGAGGACGGGCTTTGCCCGGCCGAAGCCGCAGGGCCCCTGGAGGCCGAGCAGACGAAGTCAGTCTCGGCCGACAGGGATCAGAGGATCTCCACCTCGCGCATCCACTCGCCGTCCAGACGGAACGCACGGAGTTCAGGCGCTCCGGTGCGCCAGGTGGCGAGCACGTACGCGGGGTGGGGCCAACGGTGGGCGTCCTCGCGATCCGTCGGCGAGGGGACCGGCTGGCTCCGAGGGTGGCTGTGGTAGATCGCGACGAGCTCGCGTTCCTCGTCGGTCATGCCGGCGACCGCGGCCCGCAGATCGTCCGGATGCACCTGGTACCGTGCGGTCGGCTCCGGATGCGCATTACGGCAGCGGACCGCGCGTGCGCCAACACCATCGAGCCCGACGACGAGACCGCACGCTTCGCGCGGCGCCTCCTCGAGCGCGTGCCGCAGGATCTCTTCCCGGAGCTGCCGGCCGAGCGCGATGGCATCCGCGGCGCCGCTCATCATCAGGCGAGGACGGGCTTTGCCCGGCCGAAGCCGCAGGGCCCCTGCGAGCCCGAGCAGACGAAGTCGGCGAGGGGCGCAGGGATCAACAGGCGAGGACGGGCTTTGCCTGGATCAACGAATGACCAGGCGCAGCTGCTGCGTTCCACCGCTCACGGCGGCGGCGAACAGCAGCGACGCGGGCGCGAGCAGTAGCCCGGGTCCGGCGAACAGGGGAGGCATCGCCGCCAGCGTCCCCGCGGTGTTCGCCTGCACGAGCGCGAGCACGGCGGCGCCGAGGATCGCGCCGCCGGACAGCGCCACTGAGACAGGCCGCACGCGAAGCGGCAGGGCACGGCCGTCGATGAGCTGGTCGATGCGCGCCTCCGTCGCGGAGAGGGCGCCGACAGGCGTGAGCAGCCCGAGCTCGAGCTGGTCGGCGTCCGGGAGCACCTTGTACAGGGCCCGCGCGAGCGGACCGACATCGCCGAGCGCGTGGACCGCATCCTGATCCGCCTCCAGCTCCTTCTCGAGCGTGTAGTACTCGACGAGCTCTTCGACGACCGGGACAACGTACAGGCCCGCCGCGAAGTACCGCGCGATCACCAGGCGAAGTGGGTCGCGCCGGAGCAGGTGCGAGCGCTCGTGCAGGAGCACGGCGTCCAGCTCGTCACCCTCGAGGCGCGCGAGGAGCCCCGTCGACAGGCAGACGCGTGGCCGGATGAACCAGTAGCAGAAGGAGAACGCGCGCCGGTCGGCGACGACGTCGATGCGCCCGGCCATCCCGAGCGCGGCAGCCGCGCGCATGGCGGCGAGCGGTGTCGGGACGCGTCTGCGCAGCAGCGACCGGATGAGACTCGCCGTCGCCAACAGCTGCCGCATGAGCGAGCCCAGGCCGAGCCCGATCCCGCAGATCGCGAGGCCGAGCACGAGCACGGCGACCAGGTCCGCGGTGTCGGAGGGACCGTGGATCGCCAGCTGCTGCGCGCGCACCACGAGCGTGGCGAAGAGCGCGAGGAGCACCACGCTGGACACGGTCGCGAGCCCGACGAGGGCCGCGAAGGCGCGATCAGCGCGGGTCACGTGGACCCTTCGACGCGAGCTTCCGCAGGGCGGAGCGGTGCGAGGCGTCGACCGTGTCGAGCTCCGCCGCGAACTGCGCGAGCGCGACATCGCCGAACTCGTCGACGAGGCCTCGAACGAGCTCACGGGACAGGCGCGCGCGGTGCTCGTCGCGCGAGAAGGCGGGACGGTAGACGTACCCCTTGCCATCGCGCTCGCGGACGAGCAGCCCCTTCTCGTGCAGCCGGCTCATGATCGTCATGACGGTCGTGTAGGCGAGCTCCCGGCGCTTGCCGATGTCGTCGACGATCTCCCGGACGGTCGCGTTGCGGCGCGCCCACATCCGGTCCATGACCGCGGACTCGAGGGGACCAAGGAACCGGTCCGTGCCGGCGCTTGCCCGCCGGAGGCGGCGTACATCGGCCATCGCGTCGATCATCCCACAGCCCGCCTGCGCTGAGAGCCAAGGAAGCGCGGCTGCCGGCGCTCCATCAGGCGCCGCTCGCGCCCGTGCGCGAGCGCGACGTGCAGCTGCACCACGAGGTGGCCATCGCGGGGCAGATACCTGGGACCGTGCGGCGTGTCGCGCCGCTCGACCACCCCGGCGAGCGTCAATGCCGCGAGCTCCCGCTCGGCCGCGGTCTGCGGAATGCCCGCCCACACCGCTGCACGCTGCGGCGAGTCCTCACCGACCGAGAGCGCGTGGAGGAGCGCAAGGCGCTCCGGATCGGCGAGCGCGGCGAGGGCCTCCGCCGCACGCTCATAGTCGTCCGGGTCGCTCCGCCGCAGGAGGGCCGGATCGCTGTGGAAGAGGTTGAGCTCCGGGTCGATGGCCACGGTCATTCCCCTGGGCGAGATACTACACCATTGTCGTAGACAGTGGCTAGTCGGCTACCGTCGATACAGGCTCCGCTTCATCCTCCGGCGCGCCAGGCCCCGCGATCGCGTTGAGCCCGACCGCCGCGAACACGAGCAATGCGCCGGCCAGCATGCGCGCCGTGACCTGCTCGCCGAGCGCGAGCGCACCAATGACGACCGCCTGGACCGGTATCAGCACCTGCGCGAGCGTGACGGTCGTCGGGCGCAGCTTCCGGTACAGCCAGAGGTTCAACACGAGGCCGACGCAGGAGCCGAGCAGCACGAGGTACGCGAAGGCGACGACGGCGGGCGCCGTCCACCGCGCGGGCTCGCCGGCCTGCGAGAGCGCGAACGGGATGAGGAAGACGCCGCCGGCCCATACCTCGACCGCGATGACCGGGATCGGCGACTCACGCAGCAGGTAGCGCGACGCCAGGATCGCGGCGATCCCCCAGGTGATCGGCAGCAGCGCGAGCAGGACGGTCGCGATGAGCACATCCCGACCCTCGCCCTGGATCGGCGAGCCGACGAGCACACCCGTGCCCACCAGGCCCAGGGCGAGCGCGACGATCTTCGGCCATGACAGTCGATCGCCGCGGACGAGGAAGTGCGCGAGGAACGCCGTCCAGACCGGCGCGGTCGCGCCGAACACGGCGACCAGCCCGCTCGGCACGAATTGCTCGGCCCAGAAGATGAGCGCCCACGAGAGCCCGATGTTGAAGAGCCCCGCGACGACTGCGGCGACGAGCGTGCGGCGATCGCGCGGGAACGGCAGCCGAAGCGCGATGGCGACCAGCGTCAGGATGACCGCGGCTGAAACGGCCCGCTCGAGCGCGAACACGAAAGACGGGATGGTCTCGACGCCGATGCGGATGGCGGCCCAGGTCGTCCCCCAGATGAGGATCATCGCGACGTACGCGGCTGCGACGAGCGGGCTCACTCCAGCGACACTCGCACGGTCAGCCGCGGAAGGTTCCGACGCAGTCGAAAGCCAGCGCGACGGCACTCACTCGGACAGATCGCGAAGAACGCGTGCTCGAGCTATCCGATCAGCCGATCACGAGACGCGGTCCCGCTGCGCGATTCGTACGGCACCGGTCTCTCCTCCAGCTCGACCGACGTACAAGGGATCCCGCTGCGCGGGATGCCTGTCGACGCTGGGCTCGCCTTCGGCTCACCCGACAACGTAGATCGTGAGGAAGAGGCCGATCCAGACGACGTCAACGAAGTGCCAGTAGATGCTCGCGGCCTCGACCGCGAGGTGGCGGTTCGCGTTGAACTGTCCCCTGAGCGCGCGCAGGAGGCACAGGCCGATGAACAACACGCCGCCGAACACGTGCGCGCCGTGGAAGCCGGTGAGCGTGAAGAACGTGGCCGCGAAGATCCCGTCCGCCGGCAGGAACCCAAGCCGCGTGTACTCGTAGGCCTGGCCGCCGAGGAAGACGGCGCCCATGAGGAACGTCGCCGCGAGCCACATCTTGAGCATCCGGCGGTCGTTCTTGCGGACGGCCAACACCGCGAGCTGCATGGTGAAGCTCGAGGAGACGAGGATGATCGTGTTGATCAGCGGAAGCCCTTCCCAGCCCGGCTTGTGGCCGAACACCGGCTGCCACTCCGGGAGCTTCGTCCGCAGGTAGAAGTACGTGGTGAAGAGCGCGGCGAAGAACATCGCCTCGCTCGAGATGAACAGGATGATCGCCCACATGCCGCCGGAGAAGCGGGCCGGCTGTGTGTCGGCCTTCTCGCTCGTCTGCAGGCGCGCGACCGGATCGTCGGTCCGCCCGCGGACCACCAGGCGCTGGCGCGGCTTGATCGTCGCCACGCTAGTGGCCGTGCCCGCCGTCCGTCTGATCGGACGCCTGACCGAACGTGCGCGCGTCGTCGATGAGCCACGTCACGAGCCCGAGCAGGAAGACGGCGCCCCCGACGGCGATGAGGATCGGGGTCGAGAGGAGACCGAAGCACGCGATCGTGACGCCAAGGGCGATGATCGCGGGGGACAGGCTGGGAGCGGGGAGATGGATGTCCTGCTCGTCGTCGTCGTGCGCATCGGTGGTGGTGTGGGCGGTCACGCGACGAAATGTACCCCGATTTGGCGACCCCGCGAGGCTGCCCTAGTCTTGGCCGCGATGACCTCCCTCGCCCGCCGGATGGCCATCGCCGTGCCCGCGGCGCTCATCGCGCTTTTCTCCCGAACGGTGGTCGCACACGCCGACGAGCCGTGGGTGAACGCGCCGGCAGGCGCCCTGACGCGCGAGATCCAGCCCGTCTACTGGATCCTCTTCGCCGCAGCGGTGGCCGTGCTCGTGATCGTTGACGGCGGGATCATCTACTCGGCGCTGCGGTTCCGCGATCGGCCCGGGCACGTCGCGAAGCAGTTCCACGGGCACAACATGCTCGAGCTCACCTGGACCGTCATCCCGACGATGATGGTGCTGTTCTTCACGGTCATCTCGTTCCAGCGCCTCCAGTTCATCAACGACACCCGCACCGGCGCGCAGATGACGATCCAGGCCGAGGGGCGCCAGTGGTCGTGGGTCTACCAGTACCCGAACGAGGATCGCTTCAAGCTGAAGGACGGCACGTACCTGGTCGGCGCCGAGGAGATCCACGTGCCGGTGGGAGCGAAGGTGCGGATCGAGCTATCCGCGGCTGACGTCATCCACGACTTCTTCGTGCCGCAGATCGGCGGGAAGAAGGACGCCGTGCCTGGCCGGAAGACCGAGCTCTGGGTGCAGGCGGATCGTGCCGGCGTGTACAAGGGACAGTGCGCCGAGTTCTGCGGGGACGGCCACGCTGACATGCTCATCGTCCTGCACGCGCACGAGGAGTCCGACTACGCGAAGTGGGCGGCGGATGCCGTGGCCTTCGCGGACCTGCTGAACGATCCGGAGACGAAGCGCGGCCGCGATGTCTTCATGGCGAACGCCTGCGTCGGCTGCCACCTCATTCGCGGCACGCAGGCCGGCGGCCGCGTGGGCCCGGAGCTCACGCGGATCGCCTCGAAGGCCGACATCGCGGGTGTCCTGCGCCCCGTGGACGTCGAAAATCTCAAGCGGTGGATCTCCAATCCCCCGGCTGTGAAGCCCGGGACCGCGATGCCGGTCGTGCCGCTCTCGCCCGAGGATCTCGACGCCGTCGCGAAGTTCCTCGCCGTCCTGAAGTAGCGGCACGGGCTCAGTCCACGCGCAGCGAGGTCCGCATCCCGAGACCGTAGTGGCCCGCCACATTGCAGATGAGGACGTACCGGCCGGGCTCCAGCGCCACGGTCAGCGCCGCCGTGCCGCCGGCGCGAAGCTCTTTCGTTCTCCCGACGAACCCCGGCTCCCCCGCCTTCGCCTTGCCCGCGTCGTAGGGCAGCTTGTCCGGCTCGAGGTCCGTGCGCAGGACCACGAGGTCGTGCGGCTGCGAGCCGCGGTTCCGGACGCCGAGCTTGGTCTCGCCGGCGCGCGCGGTCGGGACGTTGGTCACGACCTTGTAGTCGGTCATCTCGACGACCAGCTGCACATCGCCCGGCTGGAAGGCCGCGGCCTCGCCGCACGCCGCGATCACGAGGAGGCCAGCGAGCAGCAGCCTCACGTGGCGAGCGGGCCCGCGACTCGCTCACCGTCGATCCACACGGACTCGATGGTGCGCAGAGCGCCCACCTCGGCCAGCGGATCCTCGCGCAGCACCACGAGGTCGGCGCGCCGGCCCTGCGCGATCTCGCCCAGGTCGTTTCGTCCGAGCAGCTCCGCGGAGGCGAGCGTCGCCATCCGGATCGCGTCGATCGGGCTCACCCCCGCCGATGCGAGCAGCCCGAGCTCGCGATGCTCGCCGTACCCGACGATGCGCTGCGACACGCCGGCATCGGTCCCGAATCCGATACGGACGCCCGCGCGGTACGCCGCCGACACGTTCGCGAGCGCGTCGGCGAGGTCCTGCCGCAGGCGCGGAAACTCCCGCTTCGCCCGGATGCTCGCGAGGTACTCCTCCGATCTGAGGAACGCGACGGCGCCGTCCGGCAGGTGGGCCACGACGGCCGGATCCTCGAGGAACGACGGCCGGTCGAGATAGACCACGTTCGCCTCGGGGACCGTGAGGGTCGGGATCACCGCGACGTCGTGCTCGTTCATGAGTGTCCAGAGCTCATCGTCGGCGACGCGATCGCGCGGCATGTGGGCCAGCGTGCGCACGCCCATGCGCACGAGGTCCTTCGCATCGTCAACGCGGTACACGTGCGCGTAGGTGCGCAACCCGAGCCGCGCCGACGTCTCGATGACGACGCGCGCGGTCTCCGGCGCCATCTTCGGCAGCTGCCCGTACCAGTCGTCGTACCAGAGCTTCACGCCGGACGCGCCCCGTTCCCGCAGCTCGTCCAGCACGCGCAGGATGAAGTCCGGGTCGCTCTCGCGGATCGGCCCGGGCGGGTCGATGTGGAGGGGCGGCACGCCGCCCCGCACGCCGAAGCCATGCCCCGCCGTGAGGTAACGCGCCTCGCCCGGCCGGCGGTTTTGCACCACCTCGAACGCGTACGGGCGGTCGGTGCCGAGACCCTGCACCGTCGTCACGCCGAACCGCGGCCAGATCGCGAGGTCCCGGCGCGTTCGGGCCTCGTCGACGCCGTTCGGGTCGTTGCGGAACGACTGCATGAGACCCGGGTGCACGTGCAGGCTGAGCAGTCCCGGCATCAGATGACGGCCGGCCAGGTCGACGGCGGTCGCGGTCGCGCTCCGGACGTGCGGGCCGATCGAGACGATCTCGCCGTCGCGCACGAGCACATCGGCCTGCCGCGCCGTACCGTGGCGCACGTCGACGACCCGCCCGTTCGCGAAGAGCGTCTCGCTCATGTTCCTGCCTCCCTCCGCCGCTGCTCGTCCTCCTCGGACCCCAACCAATTGAAGAACGCGAACGATGCCCCGAGGAGGAAGATCATGTCGCCGGGTACCCACATGATCGCGCCGCCCGTGCGCTGATCGGTGAGCGGATCGATCCCGTAGGCGAGGGACGAGGTCTCGTAGTGGCGATAGAAGACCCGGGAGGAGAAGGCGAGCACGCCGCCGAGGATCGTGTTCTGCGCGGCGCCCGCGAGCAGGAGGTACACGATGCGCGCGGGGTGCGGCAGCGGGGAACGGAACGGCAGCGGGTCGATGACGACGCCCCAGAAGAGGAGCGCCGTCGCGAGGTACCAGCCGTGCTCGACGCTGTGGAGGAGCGGATCCTCGACGGCCGCGTCGTAGACGCGCGGTATGTGCCAGTAGTAGAGCCCACCGACGTACAGGATGCCCGCGACGAGCGGGGAGCGCACCGTGTGCACGAGCGCACGCAGCGGGCGCCACCGCGCCACCGGTCCGACCACCCTCCGGCGGATGCCGGCAGGGATCCCGCGCAGCAGCGGGTTGACGGGCGCGCCGAGCAGCAGGAGCGGCGCCGCCACGATCGTGAGGAGCATGTGCTGGAGCATGTGGGCGCTGAAGAGCTCGTACGCGTACTGCTCCAGCTGTGTCGCGAGCGACGCCAGGACCACAAGGAGCCCGAGGTAGAACGCGGCCGTGCGCCGGCCCGGCCAGCGTCGGCTCGCGCGGACCCCCCGCGCGTACAGGAGCGCGAGAAGGATCGCGAGCGCGATGGTCCCGGCGGCGGCTATGTGGGGATCGCGCTGTCGACGACGATCGCCGTGAACAGCAGCGCGAGGTACAGCAGCGAGTAGAGGTAGAGGCCGCGCGCCAGCGCGCGGCGGCGCGGCTCAGCGCCCCGCACCAGACGCACCGCGAACGCAACGAAGATCACGCCCAGCGCGAGCGCCGAGGCGAGGTAGATCGGGCCTGCCGCGCCGATGATGAACACAAGCATCGAGAGCGGGATGAGGCTCAGCGAGTACCAGAGGATGCCCCAGGTCGTCGCCTCGTCACCGCGCACGACGGGGAGCATCGGGACGCCGGCGCGCTCGTAATCGTCCTTGATGAGGATCGCCAGCGCCCAGAAGTGCGCTGGGGTCCAGAAGAAGACGATGGCGAAGAGCAGCCAGGCCGCGAGGTCGAGCGATCCGGCGACAGCCGCCCAACCTACGAGCGGCGGGATGGCGCCCGCGGCGCCGCCGATGACGATGTTGTGCGTCGTCGTTCGCTTGAGCCAGAGCGTGTAGACGACGATGTAGAAGACCGTTCCGGAGAGCGCGAGCGCGGCCGCGAGCAGGTTCGCCCACATGGCGAGCACGCCGAAGGCCGCCAGGTTGAACACGACGCCGACGGCGATCGCGAGCGCGTTGGGGATCCGGCGCGCCGCAAGTGGCCGGCGGCGGGTGCGCCGCATGCGCTCGTCGATGTCGCGGTCGAAGTAGTGGTTCAGGCTCGAGGCCCCCCCGCTCGCGAGCGCCCCGCCGATGACGGTCGCGGCGAGCGGCAGCACCGGTGGGACGCCCTGCGCGGCGAGGAACGCGCCCCCGACCGCCGTGAGCAGCAACAGCGACATGATCGCCGGCTTCGTAAGCGACACGACGTCGCGCAGGGTCTCGCGCGCGCCGACCGGCGGCCGCCAGGCGATGATCGCCAGCGCAACGGTCGCGCACCACAGCGCAGAGGCCACGCCGGGATGCGCCGCGAGCGGAATGACGTTGAAGCCGGTGAGCGGGTTCGCGGCGCCGACGATCACCTGCAGCACGAACAGACCCAGCGTCCACGCGGCCGCCGCCCCCGCCCCCGGGATCTCCCTGCGCCGACGCCACGCCGCGATCGCCGCGTAGACGATGAGGATCCCGACGGCCACCGCCAGGTAGCGATGCAGCATGTGGATCGCGGGCGCGCCCGTCGCCGGGAAGAGGAGACCGCCGTCGCACGCGGGCCAGCCCGTGCAGGCGGCGGTCGCGCCGCTCGCACGCACGTAGGCGCCGGACAGCTGCAGGAGATACGTCGCGCCCGCCGCGCCCGCGACGAGCCACGTCCACGCGCCCGCGCGGTCCGTCCGGGCCGGCCGGGCGAGGCGCGTCTCCACCAGCAGCGCGGTGAGCACGCCCAGGAAGAGCTGCGCATTCGCGAAGTGCAGGGTCACCCACTCGTGCGGCAGCTCGAGCCAGACCGTGATCGCGCCGAGGATCGCCTGCAGGAGGAAGAGCGGGACCGCCGCGAGCGCGAGCTTTAAGGCTCGACCGCGGTGATGGCGGAGGGCGAGGCTCGCCGTCCAGAGCACGGCGATGCCGGAGGCGAGCGCGAGTACGCGGTGGATCCACTCGATGACGGATCCCGCGGTCGCCAGGGGGAGGAGCTG
>JACDAF010000213.1 GCA_013695575.1 Chloroflexota bacterium
ACCACGTCGTCACGGCCGATCGTGAGGAAGCGGATGCCGTCCTCGCGGTAGAGGTCGGTCAGCGGCACATCGCGAGCGCCACCCTCGCCCTCGATGCGCACGGTAGCGCCGAGTGCGAGGAGCGCCGGCACCGTATCGGCGCTCGCGACCGCCAGGCAACGGGGGCTCGAGAGCGCGACACGGCACACGACCTCGGGATGGGTCTTCATGCAGAAACCCTCCGCGCTTCGCCAGAAGAGCGACTGGTTGTACCAGTTGCAGCGCGTGTCGAGGCAGAGATTCCCGCCGATGGTGCCCGCGTTGCGGAGCTGCGGTGTGCTCACCGACGCCGCAGCGAGCGCCAGCGCGGTCCATCGCTCGCGGATCACCGGGTGCGTCGCGAGCGTCGCCAGGGTCACCCCCGCGCCTGCGTCGAGCTTGCCGTTCAGCGCGAGGCGCGTCGCACCTTCGGCGCGCTGAAGGGAGACGAGGACCTCGGGTGTGAACTGCCGCCGCTTCATGTTCGGGAAGAGGTCGGTGCCGCCGGCGACCGTCATCACGCGCAGACTCGGCGTCCCCTTCGCCGGGTCGAGCTCACCGGCGCCGTGCTCGCGAAGCAGGCGCGCTGCGTCGGCGTACGTGCGCGCCTCGACGAATCGGAACCGCGGGAGCCGCAGCACTACCGGGACCCCGAGCCAGGCTCGCCGGGCTCCGGCCCGGGTCCCGTCGCGCCGGTAGCCGTCTCGACGCCCGTGACGCGCGAGATCCGCTGCTCGCGCGCCTCGGTGCTGAAGCCGAGGCGGCGCTTCGCGCCGCCGGGATCGCGCTTTGGCTCGGCAAGCCCGGACGGGCCGATCCGATCCTTGGGGACGCCGCGGTTGTCCCGCTTGCCGAGCGCGTCGAGGACCTTATCGGCGGTGATCGGTGTCTCGTCGAAGCGAACTCCGATCGCGTCGAACACGGCGTTGGCGATGGCGGGGATCACGGGATTCAGCGGACCCTCACCCGCTTCCTTGCCGCCGAAGGGGCCCTCCGCATCCACGGTCTCGACGATGATCGCCTCCAGCTTCGGCGTGTCGAGCGACGTTGGGATCTTGTATTCGAGAAGGGACGGCTTCTTGTGCAGGCCGCCGCGGAAGACCTGCTCCTCGCCGCTGATCTCGCCGTAGCCCATGTACGCCGACCCCTCGATCTGTCCCTCGACGTTCACGGGACTCAGCGCCCGCCCGCAGTCGTGCGCCGTGACGACGCGGTCCACAGTCAGCACGCCGGTGTCGAGGTCGACGGTCACCTCGGCGACCGCCGCCTGGTATGAGTACGCGGGCGTCGGTCCGACCCCGGCGCCTTTGTAGTCGCCGCCGATCCCTTTCGGCGGGGTGTACGAGCCGGCCGCCGAGAGCGTCCCGTAGCGTGCTTCCGCCAGGTTCGCGGCCTCGACGAAGCTCATGCCCTTCGCCGGCTCTGCGCTGTCATACACCCGACGCAGCGCCGCCGTCATGCGCTCGACGGGGACCGCGAGCGCCTCCGCCGCGACGGACAGGAGCTGATCGCGCAGCTTGCACGCCGCTTCCATGGTCGCGTTACCGGCCATGAACGTCACGCGGCTTGAGTACGACCCGAGGTCCACCGGGGCGAGCGACGTATCGCCTGAGACCACGTGCACGTCCTCCGGCAGCACCCCGAGCGCCTCGGCCGTGACCGTCGCGAGCATCTGATCGGAGCCCTGCCCGATCTCGGACGTGCCGCAGTACACCGTCACGCCGCCGCCACGGTCGATCTTCACCACAGCGCCGGAGTGCGGCATCGCATTCCAGTAGATCGGCAGGCCGGCGCCCGAGATATAGGCGCTTCCGGCGATCCCGATGCCCTTCCCTCGCGCAAGCTTCCGGTGCGTGCGCGAGAAGCCCGTAGCGCGCCCCACCGCATCGAGGCACTCGCCGAGGCCCATCGTCGTGATGCGCAGCCCGTTCACCGTCCGGCTGTTCGGTGGCTGCAGGATGTACCGGCGGTACTCAAGCGGGTCGAGACCGAGGTCGCTCGCGATCTTGTCGACCGTGCACTCGAAGGCCCAGCGTGGCTGCGTCGTGCCGTGCCCACGCTTTGGTCCGCAGGGCGGCTTGTTCGTGTACACGCGCACGCCGTCGAACTTGTATGCGGGGATCCGATAGGTGACGGTGAGCAGCGCGCCCGTGTAGTACGTCGTCGCGATGCCGTAGGAGGCGTAGGCCCCGCCGTCGAGCCAGGTCTGCAGGTGCGCCGCGGTGAACTCGCCGTCCTTCTTCACGCCGGCCCGCAGGCGCATCTTCACCGGGTGCCGTCCGCGGTGCGCGTAGAAGACCTCCTCGCGGTCGAGCGTGAGCTTCACCGGGCGCTTGGTGCGCATGGAGAGGAGGCTAGCGGCGAACTCGTGAGCGAACGGGTCGCTCTTTCCCCCGAAGGCGCCGCCGTTCGGGGTGGCGATGACGCGGATTCGGGTGCGTGGGATCCCCAGCACCTTCTCGAGCTCGCGATGGAGGTAGTGGGGGACCTGGGTCGAGGTCCACAACGTGAGCTTCCCGTCGCCGTCGTACGACGCGACGGCCGAGTGCGACTCGATCGCCGCGTGCGTGTTGCCCTCGAAGAAGTACCAGTCGTCACGCAGGTGATCGGCACTCGCGAACCCGGCGTCCAGGTCACCGAACGAGAGGTGGACCTCCTTGAAGACGTTCGCGCGCGCGGCCTCGTCGTGGATCTTCACGTCCTCGCGCTCGAGGGCCTCCTCGATCGTGAGGATCGGCTCGAGCGGCTCGTAGTCGACCCGGATGAGCGAGAGCGCCTCGAAGGCCGCGTCCTCCGATGTCGCGGCGATCCCCGCCACCGCCTCGCCCACGTAGCGCACACGGTCGACCGCGAGCGCCGTCTCGTCCTGCGTCGACGGCATGATCCCCATCTTCTCGGGCATATCGCGTCCCGTGACGACCGCGACCACGCCGGGGTGCCGCTCCGCAGCGCTCGTGTCGATCGAGCGGACGCGCGCGTGCGCGTGCGGGGAGCGCAGCAGCCGCGCGTACAGCATTCGAGGCAGCGCGATGTCGTCGGCGTACTTCGCCGTGCCGGTGAGGTGCGCCCAGGAGTTGACCTTCGGCAGCCGCCTGCCGACGACCGAGAACTCGCTCACGTGTGGCTCGCTGACGCTCGCCCGGCACCGGTTCGTCGCAGGGGCTGCGCCCCCGCACCCCCGCCGGACGCCGCTTTGGCGATGGCTTCGTAGATCGCCGTGTAGCCAGTGCAGCGGCAGAGGTTGCCGGCGATGGCCTGCTGCATGTCCTCGAGCGTCGGCTGCGGGTTCGCGTCGAGCAGCGCCTTCGCGGCCATGAGCATGCCCGGCGTGCAGTAGCCGCACTGCGCTGCGCCCTCCTCGGCGAACGCCGTCTGCAGCGGGTGGAGGCGGGGGCCATCGGCGAGACCCTCCACGGTGGTGACCTCCATGCCGCGCACCTGCGCGGGAAGCGTGAGGCACGAGAGCAGCGGCACGCCGTCGACGAGCACGGTGCAGGCGCCGCACTCGCCGAGCTCGCAGCCGTGCTTCGTCCCGGTGAGCCCGAGCTCCTCGCGGAGCACCTCGAGGAGCGTGTGGTGCGGCTCCGCGGCGACGGTATGCGTCTCGCCGTTCACGCGAAGCGTGGTGAGCTGCTTCGTCACAGGGTCGGGCATGCCCTCCACCCCGTCGCCGCGCTCGGTCACGCGGCGTGCTCTGAGAGCCGCGTGGAGAGCTCTCTCGCGACCTGCGCGCAGCGCTCGCCGATCTTGCGCAGCGTGCGCGCGTCGATGCGCTGCTTGAAGCCAACGACGACGATCGCCGCGACGGGCCGGCCGGCGGGATCGG
>JACDAF010000227.1 GCA_013695575.1 Chloroflexota bacterium
TCGCAGATGCTGCGGTCGGGCTACGCCTTCGGCGCCGCGACGTGCTGCTGCAGGGTCTCCAGGAGCTTCGCTTTCGGCTGGTAACCGACGACCCGCTGAGCCTCGCGACCATCCTTGAACAGGATCATCGTCGGGATGGCGCGGACGCTGAAGCGCCCGGGGGTGATCGGGTTGGCATCGATGTCGAGCTTCAAGATCTTGAAGCTCTCGTTCTCCGCCGCGATCTCCTCGAGGACGGGACCCACCATCCGACAGGGGCCGCACCAGGTCGCCCAGAAATCGACGAGCACTGGCTTATCGGCTTTCAGGACCTCCTGCTCGAACGTTGCATCACTGATCTGGGTCGGCTTCCCCAACTCACTCTCCTTCGACTTCGGCGTCGTTACCATTGGAACACCAATCGCTGCCCGGCTTGTTCCACTGCAGGTTCCAGACCGAGCACGGACCAAAGGGCCGCAGGGGTCGGGATCCAGCTGGTCGCCCCGGGGCTCCGGTACGCACGCCCGGTCTCGACGAGCACGAGCGGGAGCGCGGCGCCGAAGCGTGGGCGGTGTGGGGTCGATGGGGACGAAGCCCTGATCGGCTCTGGAGCGCTCACGGCAGGGTGAAAAGTACTGCCCTCCTGCCATCGACGAGCGCCGCGACCCGCGCGAGGTCTGCCGAGACGGACACGTCCTGGACGGTGCCGCCGACGCCGAGCTCGTCGACGGTCCCCGCGCCGTCGACGGCGACCAGACGCTCGGAGCCGTCAAGCACGATGGCCCGTGTTCCCATGACGAGACGCCGCCCATCCGTGAGTGGGACCGTCCAGCGCTGCGGGCCCGCGGCGTCGAGCGCGATGAGGCGCGTGGCCTCGAGCACGTAGAGCGTGCCGTCGACGCTGAAGGCGATCTCGCGCGCCGACGGTGGCGCGACCGTGCTCACCGTCTTCGCCGGGTCCGCGTCGCGCGGCGCGAAGCGGACAACGCCCTGGTCCGTGAGCGCGGCGGCGCGGGTACCGCTCTTGTCCACCGCGAGGGAACGCACCGTCCCGGGCAATCGCAGGATCTCCCGTGGGAACCGGTCCTCGCCGACGCGAAGTACTTCGATATCGCTGCCTCCGCCCCTCGCCGCCGACGCGATCAGAAGCTCGCCGGCTTCCGTTGCGGCAAGGACGGCGCCGCCCGCGGGCGTGCTCAGCGGGAACGGCGCGGGGAGCGCGGCGCCATCGGATGCCCGACCGGCGATCGCGCCCGCGCCGCCGGCGGGCTGTCCGGTCGGCCCACTCGCGGAGGCGACGAAGGCACGGGCGCCAGGAACGAAGACCGCGTGGCTCGCCGGCGTCGGCAGCCGGATGCTCGTGCCTGAGGCGACACCCGATGGCACGCGGATGTTCGCGAGCGTGAGCCCGCCCGCGAAGAGCCACTCCCCGTTGTCGGAGAAGGCCACGTGCGCGACCCCCGCGGTGAAGCGCGGCAGCGCGCGAAGCACTCCGTCACCCGAAAAGATCGCAACGGTGCCGTCGTCGCTGCCCGTGGCGAGCCACGCTCCGCCAGGCGCGATCGCGACGCTACGCGCCGCGCCCGCGGTGTCGAACACGCGAGCGGGCTCGCGCCAGAGCTCGACGTCAGGAGCCGGACCGCTCCGGGCGAACTCGTGGCGCTGCTCCTCGGCGATCGCGGAGGTCGCGAAGCCCTTCGGGGCCAGCGCCGCCGCCGCGGTCTCGGCCGCGGGACGGGTCGCGTAGGTACCGACGCGGACCACGAATGGTGCTGTGCGCGTGATGCCCTCGACCTGCCCTGCCCGCCGCGCCGCAGCCTCCGCGTCGGCGAGCGTCGCATACGGGCCGACCGTCAGCGAGAAGACCCGTTCCGCGCGCGCTGTGACCACGAACGACGTCCCGCGCGAGATCGTGCGCGCGACCTCGTCCTCCGGCGGGAGCGCGCCGGTGAGGTCCGACAGCCGCTGCCAGCCGGTCGCGACCCCCGAGATGACGCGGGCGAGCGTGGCCGCATCGGTCGCATCCGCGTAGGCGCTCAGGTCGCGGCCCAGCACGACGAGGCCGTCGGCGAGCGCAAGCAGCCGCTCGCGCACCGGCCCCCGACGGTCCGCGGCCCCAGCTGTGGTGTCGCTCGCGAGGATGTTGATCCCACGAACCGTGTTCCGTACGGTGACGGCGTAGCGATCGCTCGAGACGACGAGGTCGCGCTGCCCGTTCAGCGACCCGACGAGCGCGTAGTCGTAGGCGGAGACCTGCAGGAGGATCGCGGCGGCACGGCGCGCGATCGCGGCACCGCCCGGGGCATCGGTGCGCTCGGCGGGCGGGTCGGGTGTCGTGCAGGCGGGCGTGAAGAGGATCGCGGCGAGGAGCGCGGCGAGGAGACTACTCCTCGGTGTCGTCATCCTCGTCACCGTCGTCCTCGACGGGCAGCCGCTCATCAGCACTGCCGGCCTCGTCGCTGGCGTCGTCGGCAACCGTCTCCTCGACGTCGCTCTCCGACGCGGGCTCGTCCAGACTGTCATCGTCGTCGCTGAGGCGGAAGAAGGTGCCCTTGATGTAGGCGCGCTCCTTCGTTTCAGCAGGCCGGTGGTGGCCCGGGAACGAGATCCGGTGGGCGTTCTCCGAGCTCTGGAACGTCTCGCGAATGGCGACCCGCGGGTACACCTGATCGTTCGCGACCAGGGCGACGACATACTGGTTCCCGGACTTCAGCAGCTCAAGCAGTCGGCGGCCGACCTTCGGCTCGAGGAAGCCGAGCATCTCACCATCGCGAGCGTGAACGGCGATGAGCCCTTCGGACTCACGGAGCTCCGCGTCCGCACCGGGCGAGTACTTGAACAGGATGTGCGGAGGTGCGGGGTTCATGAGCCGGAGGATGCCGGTCTTGCCCATGTCCTCGATGAACAGGCGGGACTGGGTCCTCGTCTTCGTCAGGTGGGGCTTGGTCTTGTGCTCGACCAGCGAGGTGATGCGCGCCTGATTCCGCAGCGCGATGGGGTTGTTGGGCTCGAGCTTCAGCACCTCGGCGAACGCGGCCCGCGCGTCGTCGAGCTTGCCCTGCTCCAGGTGGGCGCGGCCGAGGCGATTGCGCGCTTCGACGTCCTCAGGCACCGCCCCCAGGATCTTCTTGTTCAGGTCGATCGCGCGAGGCCAGTCGGCCTCCAGCGC
>JACDAF010000231.1 GCA_013695575.1 Chloroflexota bacterium
CCAGTCCGGGGATCGCCCAGTGCGCGACCGCGGCGACGGTGCCGATCGTGAACAGCACGAGCCCGATCGCCAGCAGCCCGATCGGCCGGGTGTTCGCCCGGAAGTCGCGGATCGAGGTGAATGAAGCCGCGACGTACAGGAGCGGCGGCAGGAATACCAGGAACACGATCTCGGGCTCGAGCTCGATCCGGGGAACCCCAGGGATCCACCCGATCGCCATACCCGCGACGACCATCAGGATCGGGTACGGCATCCCGATGCGACGCGCCAGCGCAGCGAGCGCCGCGACGACGGCGACCAGCCCGAGGATCACCTCCGTCTCGTGCACGCGCGAACCGTACCGCCGCGAGGCAGGTAGGGCGCCGAAGAGGCACACTTTCGGCATGACGGCGACCGCCCCGAACATCCCGGCAGCGGAGCTCGCGGGCCGGCACCGCGAGCGGATCGAGCGCGCCACGACGCTCCTCGGCCGGATCGCTGCCCCCGGAGGATCCGCGTCCGACAAGACGGCGATCCTCGGCACACTGAACGATCTTGGGCTGGAGCTCGCGACTTCCGGCGCCGAATGCGGGCTGCTGTCGGAGGTGCATCCCGACGCGGCAGTCCGAGCCGCGGCGGAGGAGATCGTCCGCGAGGTGACCAGGTTCGCGACAGAGCTTCAGCAGCACCGCGGGCTCTACGAAGTGCTCGGCGGGCTCGATGAGCGGTCGCTCGACGACCTTGAGCGCCGGCTCGTCTTCCTCCAGCGTCGCGATATGAAGCGCTCAGGGGTCGGGCTCGGCGAGCAGGAGCGTCAGCGTGTCCGGGATCTGCGGCAGGAGCTTGTCGCGATCGGACAGGCATTCGCGAGGAATATCCGCGACGACGTGGGCTCGATCGAGATCGACCCGGCCGACCTGGCGGGGCTACCGGAGGACTACGCCAAGGCGCACCCGGTCGGAGTGGGCGGGAAGGTCCGCATCACCACGGACTACCCGGATTACATCCCGTTCATGTCCTACGCCAAGAGTGGAGCGGCGCGCCAGGCGCTCATGCTCGTGTCGAACACCCGCGCCGTTCCCGTGAACCTCGAGGTCCTCGATCGGATGTTGGCGCGCCGTCATGAGCTCGCGCGGATCCTCGGCTATCCGACCTACGCGGACTACGCGACCGAGGACAAGATGATCGAGACCGCGAAGAGCGCGCACGAGTTCATCGAGCGCGCCTATGACGCGACCATCCAAGCAGGCGCCGCTGAGGTCAAGCGGCTGCAGGCGATGAAGCGCCGCGAAGGCCCTCCCGGCGCGGAGGAGCTGTGCGACCACGAGGTGACCTACCTGACCGAGCGGGTCAAAGCGGAGGAGCTCGCCTTCGACGCCAGGGCCGTCCGACCGTACTTCGAGTACGGGCGGGTGAAGGAGGCGATCCTCGAGCTCAGCGGCGAGCTCTTCGGCCTCGGCTTCACGAAGGTGGACGAGCAGCTGTGGCACCCATCCGTCGAGACGTATGACGTCGCGGTCGACGGCGCGCATGCGGGCCGGATCTCGCTCGACATGTTCCCGCGCGACGGCAAGTTCAAGCACGCGGCCTGCTTTGGATACCGGCCTGGCGTCGGCGGGAAGCAGCTCCCCCACTACGTGCTCGTGTGCAACTTCCCGGATCCGTCGGCACAGAGCGGACCCGCGCTCATGGAGCACCGTGAGGTGGTCACCTTCTTCCATGAGTTCGGCCACCTCGTGCACTCGATCGTCCGCGGCCAGGTGCCGTGGGTCCGTCTGGGCCAGGTCGCGGAGTGGGACTTCGTCGAGGCGCCATCGCAGTTCCTCGAGGAGTGGATCTTCGACTACGGCGTGCTCCGGAGGTTCGCAAAGCACGTCGAGACCGGCGAGCCCATCACCGAGGAGCTGGTGCAGCGCCTGCGCGCGGCGCGCGACTTCGGCCGCGGCGTCTTCGTGCAGCGGCAGCTGTTCCTCGCCGCGATCTCGCTCGAGTACCACGACCGCGATCCGCAAGACCTCGATACGACGAAGCTCCTCTTCGAGCTCGCCGAGCGCTACTCACCCTCCAAGGTCGATCCGGCGTCGCGTTTCCAGGCGAGCTTCGGTCACCTCGAGGGATACACCGCGGCGTATTACACCTACATGTACAGCAAGGTCCTCGCCGCGGACCTTGGCACCGCGTTCACGAACGGCCTGATGGACCTCGAGCAGGCGCGGCGCTACCGCGACCTCGTGCTCGCTCCGGGCGGCACCAAGCCCGCGGCGATGCTCGTGAAGGACTTCCTCGGTCGACCGTTCAGCTTCGACGCCTTCCGGGACTGGCTCGCACCGAAGCCTGGCGAATAGGCTGCGGGAGGCCCCATCTGCCCTGGGGCCTCCCGCAGTGGCGCACAGGGGTGCGCCTAGCTCTTCTTCTCGAGCTGCGCGCGGACGACGCCGCCGCCGTTCACCGCCGTGTGAATGTTGTAGTAGAAGGCCGCCGGGGTCGTGATGATCTCGTTCAGCAGCGCAGCGTCGATGGTCGCGATGTCCTTCGTGATCTTGCCGGCGCCCGCCGTGAGCTTCCACTCACCGGCGGCGAGTCCGGAGTTGACGACGACGCCACCGTTCGCGCCCTTGGCTCCGCGGTGGATGTGCATGATCGTGGGCGCTGCGTCCGCCGGGCACCCGCTGAGCTCCGCCTCGAACTTGCCCTTGTTCGCGCTCTTGTCGAGGGTCACCGTCGCGGTCCCGGTGCACGAGGCCTCGGCGTTCGCGATCGGTGGCACTTCCTCGGTCGACCGCAGCACCGCCGTCAAGACGACGCTGGTCTGCGGGGTCGGTGACGGGGTCGCGGCCGGGGTCGTCCGGGCGGCGGTCGGGCTTGCCTGGCTGACACCGCCGCCGCCACAGGCGGCGAGGGTCAGTGCCGCGATCAAGCCGATGGACATGCGCTTCATATCGTTCCTCCTTCGTATCCAAGGAGCGTACGTCCGAGCGGCCGGGACGGATGCGTCGGTGCGCGGATCGACGCTGGCCTGTGACGATGGCCACCCCGACACAGGTCCGGTCAGGAGCGCCCCAGGGCGAGGCCCGTCGCTGCTCCAGCGCCGATGAGGAGGGCCGGGTGCATCCGGCCCTGGTACGTCGCGATCCCGGCGACGACAGCCAGGACCAGGTGCCACCAGGCCACGCCCGCGGCGCCCTGCGGCGCGAGGAGCGCCAGGCCGATCGCGAGCAGCAGACCGGCGGTCGCCAGAGATGCCCCGCGGACGAACCCGGCGAACGCCGAGGAGAGCAGGCGCCCGCGAGCCACGGCCACCAGCGGCACCATCATCAGCGGC
>JACDAF010000254.1 GCA_013695575.1 Chloroflexota bacterium
AGATCGGCGATCGCGCGGTCGATGCGGTCGTCGGGATGGAGTCGCGTGGCTTCATCTTCGGCGCACCGGTCGCATACGCGCTCGGCGTCGGGTTCGTCCCGGTCCGCAAGCTCGGCAAGCTCCCGGCCGACGTCGTGAGCGTCGAGTATGAGCTCGAGTACGGGTCGGCGACACTCGAGATGCACAAGGACGCGCTTGCACCGGGTGCGCGCGTCCTCGTCGTCGACGACCTGCTCGCGACCGGCGGGACGGTCGCCGGGACCATCGAGCTCGTCAAGCAGCTGCGGGGGGAGATCGTCGCGCTCGCCTTCCTCATCGAGCTCACGTTCCTGAAGGGACGTGAGCGGCTGCAGGGACACGACATCATCACGCTCATCCGCTACTAGATGATCCCCGGCCCCGGCGCCGACTTCGTCCGCGGCGGCCTCACGCCCTGCGGCTCGCCGGGCAAGGCCCTCACCCGCCTGGATCCGCTCGCGGCTGACGCGTTAGACTGGGCCGACCCGACACCGGCGGAGGCCCGCTTGGTGCCCCATCAGTCGATGGAGGACACATGACCGCGGCCCGCCTGCTCCCGCAGATCCAGATCGACGAGCGCGCGCCCGCGGCGGAGATGCGCGCCTTCCTCGGGCGCGACCGCCTGATGGCCGCGTACGCGCTGGCGGATCTCGACCCGGAGAGCGGAGAGCGCGCACGCTGGTGGCTCGCGCGCCGTGAGGATGAGGCTGTCGCGTGCGTCCTGCTCGTCGAAATGCTGCCCTTCCGTCCGTGCTTCGCGACAGGCGACAGTGAGGCCCTGGCCGGGATCTTTCGCGAGGCGATCAAGGAGCCCCGCCTCATCGTGGCCGCTCCGATACCCGCGCGGCCAGGCATCGAAAGCGTCTACCGGTTCGACCGCTGCGATCGCATGCACCGGATGGCGGTGGAGATCGAGACCTTCCGGCCACGGGTCGCCCACGCGGTCGTGCGCCTCGGGCCCGACCAGCTCGACGACGTCCTCGATCTATATGGCAGCGCGTCGCGCTCCTACTTCACGCCGCGCCGCCTCGCGCGCGAGGTCTACTTCGGCGTCTACGCGGGCCGCAGCCTCGTTTCTGCGGCCGGCACCCACGTGCGCTCGACCGAGCTCGGCATCGCGGCCGTCGGCAACGTACTCACACGCGTCGCGTATCGCGGGCGGGGCCTCGCCACGACCTGCGCGTCGGCCGTGACCGAGGCGGCGCTCGAGCAGCACCGCGATGTCGTGCTGAACGTCCGCCATGACAACGGACCCGCTGTCGCGGTCTACACACGCCTCGGCTATCGAACCCATGCGCCGTTCATCGAAGGGCCCGCGGTGCGGCGCGCCGCCTGGGACCGGCTCGCGAAGATGTTCGGAAAGACTCCAGGATGAGCGACGAGCGGCTGCGCCGCGACGAGCGAATCCGCCCGCCGGGGCGTGTACCCGGCGAAGCCGGATATTGAGAAAGAGGGATACCTAAGGATGCCAACGACCATCGGAGCCAAGCACGACGTCGTCGATCTCGACCTTGCGGACGCCGGTGCCCGACGTGTCGCCTGGGCCGGTCGCGAGATGCCGGTGCTCGAATCGATCCGCGAGCGCGTCGCGACGGAGCAGCCTTTCGCAGGACTCCGCATCGCGGCGTGCCTTCATGTCACCACGGAGACGGCGAATCTTGCGATCGCGCTGCGCGACGGCGGCGCGTCTGTCGCGCTCGCGGCGTCGAACCCGCTCTCCACGCAGGACGACGCGGCGGCCGCGCTCGTCGCGAAGGAAGGGATCTCCGTCTTCGCGCGGAAGGGTGAGGATCGGGACACCTACTACGCCCACCTGCAAGCGATCCTGGGCACGCGGCCCGCGATCACGATGGACGACGGCGCCGACGTCGTGACACTGCTCCACACGGACCGAATGGACCTGCTCGACGGCGTGCGGGGCGGGACCGAGGAGACGACGACCGGAGTGATCCGCCTTCGCGCCATGGCGTCCGAGGGCGTGCTCCGCTACCCGATCATCGCGGTGAACGAGGCGCAGACCAAGCACATGTTCGACAACCAGTACGGCACGGGGCAGTCCGCGATCGACGGCCTGCTGCGGGCCACCAACATCCTCCTCGCCGGCAAGACCGCGGTCGTCTGCGGCTATGGGTGGGTGGGACGTGGCGTGGCGCAACGTCTCCGCGGGATGGGCTCGCTGGTCGTCATCAGCGAGGTGGACCCCCTCCGCGGGCTCGAGGCGGCGATGGACGGCTACCGCGTCATGACGATCGCTGAGGCCGCGACGATCGGTGACATCTTCTTCACGGCGACCGGCAACCTCAACGTCATCGGCAGATCCCACTTCCCGACCATGAAGGACGGTGCGCTCCTCGCGAACGTCGGCCACTTCAACGACGAGATCGAGCTCACAGCGCTCGCCGAGATGGCGACCGGCCGCCGCGAGATCCGGCCGTTCCTCGAGGAATTCACGCTTCCGGGCCGCAAGGTCTTCGTGCTTGCCGAGGGCCGGCTTCTCAACCACGCGGCCGCCGAGGCGAACCCCGCGGCAGTGATGGATATGAGCTTCGCGAACCAGGTGCTCTCGATCGAGTACCTGCTGAAGAACGGACGCGATCTGCAGCCGAAGGTCTACGCCGTCCCGCGCGACCTCGACCTCGACATCGCGCGGCGCAAGCTCGCAGCGATGGGCATGCGGATCGACGAGATGACCGAGGAGCAGCGGACCTACGCGAGCTCGTGGAAGGCGGGGACCTAGACGATGAGCACCAGCTTTCTCTCCGCGGACAAGATCCTCTTCACCAGCGAGTCGGTCACGGAGGGTCATCCGGACAAGCTCTGCGACCAGGTCTCGGACGCCGTGCTCGACGAGATCCTGGCCAACGATCCGAACGCCCGCGTCGCCTGTGAGACGGCGACGACCACCGGCACGGTCATCGTGGCAGGCGAGATCACGACGACCCATTACGTCGATGTGCCGCAGCTCGTGCGCA
>JACDAF010000289.1 GCA_013695575.1 Chloroflexota bacterium
CGGCGAGCCGCGCGGGGGAGAGATCGGCGACCGCGACGGCCTCGCCCCCCGGCGCCTCGCTCAGGTTGCGCACGAGGTTCGGTCCCCAGTAGCCCGCGCCGATCACGGCGACGCGAAGGTCAGCCAAGGGCCGCGACTCGTTCAGGCAAAGGTGCGGTCCTGCTCAAGCCGCTCGGCTTGCGGCCTCGCGGCGCGCTCAGGCAAAGGTGCGGTCCTCGTACGGCAGGCTGCCGATCGCCTCGGACTTGGGCCGACCGGAGATGAAGTGATCCGCCATCGAGAGGCCCATCTCCGACGCGATGTCCATATCCACATACTTGTAGAGGCCCTGGCGGCCGCCGGTGACGAGATTGTCGAAGCGCCCGAGCTCGCGCATAAGGGTGTCGATCGCCTCCTCGTAGCCGACCATATAGACGGGGTAGCCGGCGGTCGAGCGGAGCACGACACACTCCGAGACCTCGTCGACCTTGATGAAGCCTTCGGCCTCCAGCTCCCCCGCGCACTGCATACCGATCTCCTGCGGCGACGCGTTCCAGGTCCTGTCATTCACATCGCACGTGATGTCGCAGAGCAGGATCGTCTCGTCCGCCGCGCAGATCTCGGTCCCGCCGTAGTTCCGCGTCTCGGAGAGCCGATTGAACGTCTTGTCCTGGAAGTATATGGACTGAGCGGGGAGCGCCTTCGGCCGCTTCACGCGCAGCCCGACGATGGTGAGCGCGCGAAAACGCAGGAAGCGCGCCGCCTCACGCGCCTCCGGCGACACGCTCTCCCCCAGGAGCTCGATGAGCGCGGGGAGCGGGATGGTGTTCACGATCCGGTCGCAGCCGATCCGCTCTTCCGGTGCCGCCTGCGCGAGCCCGTAAGGATCGACGACGCCTTCGCGGCCGGTCGCCATGACGCAGAGCTCGCCGTCGCGCTTCGTGGAGGGCACGCGCCGGTACCGCACGCCGGTGACGCGCGTCCCCTCGACGTCGATACCGCTGACGAGCGCGCCCGTGCACACCTGGTTCTCTGGCGAGGCGTTGCGGATCCGGTCCGCCATGCGATCGGAGATGAGACCCGCGCCCTTGGGCGGGTAGAACAGCTCGATGACGAGCGGCGCGTACCGGTGTTCGCTGCCGGTCCGCTTCGCGTAGCCCTTGCGCAGCGCCGAGAGCACGACCTTCGAGAGGGAGATATGCGGGATGCGGTGCTGCGCGAACGAGGCCGCGAGCTGCGAGGGCGGGATGCCCCACACCTTCTGCGTGTAGGGTCCGAAGAACATGCCGTAGAGCGTGCGGCCCATCGCCTGCACCACCCAGTCCTCCGCCGATACCAGCTTCTTGGGGAAGATCCTGCGGCGCCCGAGCTCGACGAAGTAGTCGAAGAACGCCCGCGCCGCGACGACCGGCGACATGCTGCGCGCGATGTCAAGGGCTTCGAGCGGGTACTTGTAGTACTTCCCGCGGAACTTGATCGAGACCCGCTTGGGCTGCGCGGGAAAGCCGTCGTGCGCGATCTCCTTGAACATGTCGAGCACCCGCTGGTTGCGCGCGTGGTACGCGTGTGGCCCGAAGTCGTACCCCGCGCCGGTCTCGCCGCGCAAAGTCGTGGCGAGCCCGCCGATGAAGTGCTGTGCTTCGAGGACCGTCACGCGGTCGCCGTGCTCCGCGAGCTGGAAGCCGGCGGCGAGACCACAGATGCCGCCGCCCAGCACGGTCGTGTGGGCCACGGGCCTAGTCTCGCCGATGCCGTCTCGCCGCGCGCGGGCCCCGCGGTGCTAGCGCTGGCCGGTCGCCGTCCGAAGCCGGGCGAGGGTGTCCTCGAGCGTCTTGATCTCGCGTGCGTAGCGCTCGAGATCCCCCGCGCGGAGCGCCTCCTGCGCCCGCGTGTACTGGTCCGAAGCGAGGCGCACCAGGCCCGCGACGTCGCTCGGCACGCCGGTCGGGCTGGCCCCGGGCGAGGGCGACGCGCCGGGCGAGGGCGACGCGCCCGGCTGCGGCGTCGCGGCCGGCGGTTGCGTGCCGGTGACCGGCGGGGTGCTCGGCGGCGTGTCGAACAACCGCGCGAGCGCGCGCTCGAAGGTGTCCTCCATGACGACGCGGTCCTGCGTCGCGAGGATGACGCGCTTCAGCTCGGGGATGCGGCCCTGCGTCGCCTGGACGAAGAGGGGCTCGATATATAGGAATGAATTGCCGACCGGCAGCACGATGAGGTTGCCGCGCGTGAGGTTCGCGCCGGCGCCCGACGAGAGCAGGGTGAGCTGCTGCCGGATCGTCGCGTCGGCCTCGATGCGTGCCTCGATCTGCAGCGGTCCGAAGATGACCCGGTCCTTCGGGAACCGCAGGACGCGTAGCTTCCCGTACTGGGCCGCGTCCGCGCGGCCCGCGATCCAGGCGACCATGTTGTCGCGATCGTTGCCGGCAGGCGTCATCGGGACGAACAGCAGGAACTCCCGCTCCGACGAGCCCGGCAGCCGCGTCGTCACGTAGTAGGGCTCGATGGGCTGCTTCGGCCCGCCCTGCTGCGAGATCTCGTTCGCGATCTTCCACGCGTCGCCGCGGTTGTAGAACTCGTCAGGGTTCGTCATGTGGTAGGTCGCGAAGATCTCGACCTGCATGCGGAAGAGGTCCTCCGGGTAGCGCAGGTGCGCGCGGAGGTCCGCGGGCATCTCGGCGACCGATTTCGCGAAGAGCGACGGGTACACGTTGCGGAGCGTCCGGATGACCGGGTCCTGATCGTCGACGACGTAGAAGGTCATCGACCCGTCGTACGCATCGGTGACGATCTTCACGCTGTTGCGGATGTAGTTGATCTCGGAGCGGAAGTAGTGCTGGCTGTACGGGTACCGCGAGCCGGTCGTGTAGGCATCCTGGATCCAGTACAGCTTGCCGCCGGACACGACGAGGTACGGGTCCTTGTCGAACCGCAGGAACGGCGCGACGAGTCGCACGCGAGCGTCGATCTGGCGGTTGAACAGGACACGGCTCTCGCTCCCGATCTGTCCCGAGATGAGCAGGTTGAAATCGGCGAAGCGCATCGCGAAGAGGAGCCGGTCCCAGAGACCGCCGATGCCGACACCGCCGCCGCCGCTGAAGCGCGTCGTGACGTCGCGCTCGCTCGCGTAGTCGAACTCGTCCTGTGTGGTGCCGACGATGACGTAGTCCTTCGTGAGCTCGCCGTAGTAGATGCGCGGCTGCTCGATGCGGGGCTCGCCCTGCGGCGGGATGTCGCGCAGCTGGAGGCGCGGCAGACCCTCGGGCGTGACGGCGCCGACGTTCGTGAGGACCGCGCCCTGGCCGTGCGTGTAGAAGAGATGCAGGTTCTGCCAGATGCGCGCTTCGCGTGGCAGCAGCGCGGGGTCGAGCTCGCGCGCGGAGAGCATCACCGGGCGCTCGACTCCGCCGATCGTGTAGCGGTCCACGTCGACGTCGTTGAAGTGGTAGTACTGCCGCAGCGCCTGGAGCTGCTGGTAGGCGTCGAGCAGCGGGCGGTAGTCCCAGAGGCGGATCGACTGGGTGTCCGAGAGGTCCCGAGCCGCGTCCTCGCGCTTGGGCGTGTCCTCGACGTTGACGAGCGATTCCTCGATGCCGGCGAGGCCGTACGCCTCGCGCGTCGCGGCGATGTTGCGCTCGAGGTACGGCCGCTCGCGGTTGAGCTGATCGGGCCGGACGACGAACGTCTCGACGATCCCGGGATAGACGCCGCCCACCAGGATGCCGGCGACGATCCAGAGCAGGATCGAACCGCCGAGCACCCACAGCGTGCGCGCGAAGGCGTTCGCGATGCACGCGAGCGCGGCGATGCCGACGAGCCCGGTGAGCAGCGACAGCGCGAGGAGCCGCGCGTTCACGCTCGTGTACGCGGCACCGGTGATGACGCCGTCCACACGGAAGAGCAGGTCGTAGCGATCGAGCCAGTACCCGGCCGCGACGAGCGCCAGGAAGAGACCGCCGAGGATCGAGAGGTGCGCGCGCGCCGGGCGCGCGATCGAGAGCGCGCCGCGCACGGTCACCGGCGCCGTTCCGGGCAGAGCGGCCACGCTCGCGACGCCGCGCAGTGCGTAGATCGCGATGGCCCCGACGGCGATGAGGATCACCGCGGTCATGAGCCAGCCGCGAACGAACTCGATCACGGGGAGCGTGAAGAAATAGAAGCCGATGTCCTGCCCGAAGATCGGGTCGGTCTGCCCGAACGGCACGGCGTTCTGCCAGCGCAGCAGGTCGTCCCACATGCTCCCGCCCGCGAGTCCGAAGAAGAAGGCCGGCACGAGCAGGATCGGGAGCAGGCGCAGCGTCGTCGCGAGCGCGCTCTGCCGGGGCTTGGCCGGGTCGACGACCGCGCGGGGCGCTACCGCGGCACGCAGGGCGACGTACAGGTTCGGCGCGGCGAGCGCGAAGAAGAGCAGCAAGAACACGACGAACGCCCAGAACCCGGCGGTGTAGCGACGGAGGTACACATCCTCGAAGCCGACGCTGCGGAACCAGAGCAGGTCTGTGAGAAAGCCGATGAGCGGGCCGAAGAAGAGCGGGAGGAGGAAGGCCGCGGCGACGACGGCGGCCACGACGATCCCGACGCGCGACGGCGGGCGCGTGCCGCGACCGCGCGGCCGCCCGAGCTTCGACAGGTCGAGGTTCGACCAGTCGATGTCGCCCCACTGCGGGTTGCCGTCCGGCC
>JACDAF010000295.1 GCA_013695575.1 Chloroflexota bacterium
TCAACGCCCTCGGCGACCGCGCGACGGCGAGTCTCACGTTTTGCCCGAGTCCGCTCGGCGGGCTCCGCGATCTGTTCGCGCGCAGAGTCGCCTAGCTGTACTGCCCATGGACGTTGTTGACGAGATCGTGAGCCAGACGCTGCATGGGAGTCTGGCCTCCGAGCTCGCTGTGGGGACGGCGGAAATTGGGTTCATGGTCGAAGCGCCCAAGCGCGGCGCGCCGATCGGCGTCGCTGCGATAGGACCGCGCGTACGCCGCCTCCTTCCACCTCCTTCGGGAGGAGGCTGGCAGGGCCGAATTCAGGACGGCGCCGGGTGGGTCACTTCCGTGACGCGGTGGGTCATATCCGTGACGCGGGGTGGGTCATCCGTGACGCTGACGGAGCGGGGTGGGTCAGTTCCGTGACGTCCGACAGTAGGGGCCTCGGCTGGTCAGCCAATGGTTAGGACCCCTACATGGCTGGCGTTGAATAGGCGCGGTATGCGTACAAGAGCCCGACTGCGAGCACCGCGATGAGGATGGCGAGTGCGATGTAAGCGGTCGGGCCGAGGCCCGACTTCTTTATGTCCATGCGCGAAACCATACGCGCCAGAGAGCTTCATTCCCTAGGTGCTGTCTTGTAAATGGGCATCAACAACGGGCATCAAACGCCTGGGCAGGCGATCTTCCGGGGCGACGAAGAGCCCATACTTATTGCTCCGGAGGGGTGGCAGAGCGGTCGAATGCGGCGGTCTTGAAATTCCCCACGGTGCCTGCACCGAGATGCACAGGGCCGCATTTGCTGCCGATTCCTGCACCGGCCTGCAGCGCGATGCGGCGTTCCGCACCGGCGTTGCTGTCAGAACTGCTGTCAATGTTCGACGCGTAGCCGCGCCTGACTAGAAGCAAGTCCCGCGCGTACAATCCGCGTCGCTAGGGGTGCGCCTGGGGCGCTGAGATCGGCAACGCCGAAAACCCTTGGAACCTGATCCGGCTAATACCGGCGGAGGGAAAGCGATGACGACCTTGGCCAGCGATGTCGCGTCCGTCACCACGGGCATCGAGCCCGTCCCCCAAGAGCAGCGTCGGCTCTCCGGCTTCGACCTCGCCGTGCTGTGGGGCGATCTTGGCGTCGGACTCCTCGTCCTCCAGGCCGGCGCGCTCCTCGTTCCCGGTCTCGGGGCCGGCGAGGCGCTGGCCGCGACACTCGTCGGCTCGGTCATCGGTGTGCTCCTGCTCTCGATCGCCGCATACATCGCCGCCGACGCGGGCGTACCCACGATGGTCTTGACACGGGCCGCGGTGGGCCTGCGGGGCTCGGCCCTCCCGACCGTCCTCAACGTCATCCAGCTGCTCGGCTGGACCTCCTTCGAGATCCTCGTGATGGCGCAGTTCGCGAACGCGATCGTCAGCCATCTCTTCGGCATCTCGGCGTATCCGTTCTGGGCGTTCGTCTTCGCCGCCTTCTGCACCGCCATGGCGCTCGGCGGCCCGCTCGTCGTGGTACGGCAGTGGCTCGAGAAATTCGGTGTCTGGGCGATGCTCGCAACGACCATCGCCCTGGTCGTACTCCTCTTCGCGCGGTTCGACGTGCCGCAGCTTCTTGCGACTCCGGGCACTGGCGACCTCGGCTTCTGGCTGGGCGTGGACATCGTCGTCGCGCTCCCGGTGTCGTGGTTCCCGCTCGTGGCCGACTACAACCGCTTCGCGCGCTCCCGCGCCGCGTCGTTCTGGGGCACGTTCGCCGGCTACCTCGTGGCGAACCTCTCCTTCTTCGGCCTCGGGTTGCTCTTCGTGCTCGCGCTCAAGACCGACGTGGCCCACCTCAACGAGGAGCTCGTCGGGTTCCTCGGAACGTCGGCACTCCTCGGCCTGCTCGCGCTCGTCATCATCCTCGCCGACGAGACCGACGAGGGCTTCGCGAACATCTACTCGACGGCGGTCTCCACGCAGAATCTCATCGCGCGGATCCCGCAGCGGGCGCTCATCCTCGCCTATGGCGCGATCGGCTTCGTCCTGGCGATCCTGCTGCAGAACGCGGACTACGAGTGGTTCCTGCTGCTCATCGGATCGTTCTTCGTCCCGCTGCTCGGCCTGGTGGCCGCCGACTACTTCGTCGTGCGCCGCAGCCGGTACGACGGCCGAGAGCTCTTCACGCGCGGCGGCCGTTACTGGTACCAGGGCGGCGTGAACGTCCTCGCGATCGTCGCGTGGCTGCTCGGCTTCCTCCTGTACCAATGGATCGCTCCGCCCACGAGCCTCTCCGGGCTCACCGACGCGGTCGGCGGCGCGCTCGGCGCGGTCGGTCTGGCGTTCCCGTTCGCCTCGCCGATCGGGGCCACCATCCCGTCGTTCGCGCTCACGTTCGTCCTCTACGCGGCCGCCGGCCGGTTCGCGGTCGGACGCCGCGCGTGATCCGCGTCGCGGGCGCATGATGCGCATCGCGCTGGACTGGTTCGTGAACCCGGACCACGTCCCGCTCTTCGCGGCCGGGCTCGCGGACCAGCTGGTGCAGCCGGCGGATCCCGACGAGCCGCTGGCGATGGTGGTGGACGGCCGCGTCGACCTCGCGCTGAACTACCAGCCGAACGTCACGCTCGCGCGCTCGCGCGGCCTCCCGGTCCACGCGGTCGGGCTGCTCATCGACCAGGTGCTGGACACGCTCATGGTCCGCGCTGACGGACCGATCCGCGCGGTGAGCGATCTCGCGGGCCACCGCGTCGCGTACGCGGTGGAGCCCTTCGACCGCGTCATGTTCCAGGCCATGGCGCAGCACGCCGGCCTGGCGCCGGACAGCTGGACGTTCGTCGACGTGGGCTTCGAGTTCACGCGCGCGCTCCTCGAGGATCGTGTGGACGCGGTCATGGGGGCCTTCCGCAACTACGAGGTCATCGAGGCCGAGGAGCTCGGCATGCCGGTACGCGTGTTCGAGCTCGCGGACCACGGGGTGCCGCCCTTCTATCAGCTCGTCTTCGTCGCCCGTGACGACGTCACCGCGGAGCGGGCCCGCGTGCTGGCCGAGACGCTCGCGCGCGCCGCCGAGGGCATCGCGCTGACCCGGACCGACCCGCTGCGCGCCTTCGCGGCGTACCTGCGCGCGAACCCGACGCACGACGACCGCTTCCACCGGCGTGCGTTCGCCGCCACCGTCGCCACCTTCGCGGCCTCACAGCGCCAGGACGCCCGCCGCTGGCGCGAGTTCGGCGACTTCCTCCGCGCCCGCGGGTTGCTCGCGACCGTGCCGGCCGCAGCCGACCTCTTCACCAATGAGCTGGCCGCGTGAGCGTCGGGCTGTCGCGCGCGCTCTGGGAGGCGAACGTCGATCTCGCGCGCGCCGCGCTGGCGCACCCGTTCGTGCGCGGCATCGCCGCCGGGAGCGTGCCACGCGAGCGGTTCGCGGCGTACCTCGCGCAGGACGCGTACTTCCTCGATGCGTTCGCGCGCGCGTACGCGCTCGCGCTCGCGCGCAGCCCCGATCGCGACGGACTCGAGGCGTTCGCCCGACTGCTGACCGGCGCGCTCGCGGAGCTGCGCCTGCACGCGTCGTACGCCGCGCGATGGGCCATCGATCTGGGCACCGTCCGTCCGCTGCCCGCGACGACGGCGTACACCGACTTTCTCCTCGCCACCGCGTCGCTCCGCGGCGTCGGCGAGACCTGTGCGGCGATGACGCCGTGCATGCGCCTGTACGCCTGGCTCGGCCAGGAGCTCGCCCGCGTTCCGCAGGTCGACGGCAATCCGTACGCCGAGTGGATCGCGACGTACGCATCCGCCGATTTTGCGGCTCTCGCAGCGGAGCTCGAGCGGCTGCTCGACCGGTACGCGACGCAGACCGACGCGGTCCGCGACCTATACCGTCGCGCCATGGAGCTGGAAGTTGCGTTCTTCGACGCGCACCGCTGGACGGGCACGGCATGAGCGGCGCGAAGCGGCCGAGCGCGCGCGAGCGATGGGGCCGCCCGGCCGCGCTCACCATCGCGGGCTCCGACTCCGGAGGCGGGGCGGGCATCCAGGCCGACCTCAAGACGTTCCAGGCGCTCGGCGTGTACGGGATGAGCGCGATCACCGCGCTCACGGCGCAGAACACCATCGGCGTGTGGGCCGTCCAGGAGGTCCTGCCGGAGATCGTCGCGGCGCAGATCGATGCGGTGGCCGAGGACATCGGCGTGGACGGCGCGAAGACCGGGATGCTCTCGAGCGCGCCGATCATCCGCGCGGTCGCCGATCGCGTGCGCCACTGGGACCTGGGCCCGGTGCTCGTCGTCGATCCAGTGATGGTCGCGAAGAGCGGCGATCGGCTGCTCCGCGAGGATGCCGTCCGCGCGCTCATCGACGAGCTGCTCCCGCTCGCCGCGGTGGTCACCCCGAACCTGCCCGAGGCCGAGGTGCTCGTGGGCCACGCGCTCACGACTGATGACGACCTCCGCGCCGCGGCGCGCGAGATCGTCGCGCTCGGCCCGCGCGCCGTCGTGATCAAGGGTGGCCACCGCGAGGGGGACGCGACCGACCTGTTCTTCGATGGCCGGCAGGAGCTGCGCCTTGAGGCGAGGCGCATCGACACGCGGAGCACCCACGGCACCGGATGCACGTTCTCCGCGGCCATCGCCGCGCGCATCGCGCTCGGCGACGAGCTCGCGGATGCGGTTCGCGCGGCAAAGGCGTACCTCACCGCCGCGATCGAGCACGCCGCGCCGCTCGGCGCCGGCCACGGCCCGGTCGCCCACGAGTGGGCGTTGCGCCGGACCACCGGATGACCGAGCCGGTCGTGCACTGCATCACGAACGTCGTGACCGCGGGACGCGTCGCCGACGCGCTCGCTGCCGCCGGCGCGCAGCCGATCCTCGCGAGCGCGAGCGACGAGGTCGCCGAGGTCGCCCGACGGGCGGACGCCCTCGTGCTGAACTGCGGCACCCCGACGACGGCGCGCTTCGCCGCGATGCGGGCCGCCGCCGAAGCGGCCCGGGGTCGCCGGACGCCGATCGTGCTGGACCCGGTCGGCTGCGGCGCGTCCGCCTGGCGCACCAGGTGTATCC
Organism: Chloroflexota bacterium; assembly: GCA_013695575.1. Classification (GTDB taxonomy): domain Bacteria; phylum Chloroflexota; class Limnocylindria; order P2-11E; family P2-11E; genus JACDAF01. Next base: position 5,014 of record JACDAF010000295.1, read on the forward strand.
GTGAGCTCGCCGCAGTCACCCTGCCCTCGGTCGTGCGCGGCAACGCCGCCGAGGTGTCGTCGCTCGCCGACCTTGATGAAGGTCCCGCGCTGCGAGGCGTCCGCTCGTCCGAGGCGGGAACGAAGACCCTCGAACGGATCGCGTGCGCGGCGAGCGCGGCCTTGCGGACCGCGGTGCTCGTGACCGGACGCGGCAACGATGTGGCAGTCGACGGCGGGGCCGTGCACAGGCTCACGGTCCAGGCGGACGTGCTCGGCCACGTCGTGGGCGCGGGCGATGTCCTGTCGGCACTCGTCGGCGCCTTTCTTGCGCGCGGGCGTGCGCCACTCGCCGCCGCACTCGAGGCGCACGCCGCGTTCGCCGCCGCGGTGCGCGATGTCGGCACGCGTGGTCCGGGCGGCTTCTGGCCGGCGTTCCTCGACGCGCTGGCGGCACGTGGATAGCACGGTGCTCAGCCGGGCGCTGCGGCTGTACCTCATCGCCGACACGTCGCTCTTGGACGACGCGGCGCTCGTGGGCGCGGTGGCGGCGGCGATCCGCGGCGGCGTGACGATCGTGCAGCTGCGGGCGAAGGAGCGGACCACCCGGGAGCAGATCGAGCTCGCCCGAGCGCTGGCGTCGGTCTGCCGACCCTCGGTCCCGTTCGTGGTCAACGATCGCGTCGACGTGGCGCTCGCGGCCCATGCGGCCGGCGTGCACCTCGGGCACATCGGTGAGGAGGACATGCCGCCCGAGGACGCGCGGCTGATCCTCGGTCCGGACGCGATCATCGGCGTCTCGGTCGCGCGCGGCAGCGAGGGGCGCGATGCGGCGCGGCGCGGCGCGAGCTACCTGTCCGGTGGACCGATGTACGCCACGCGCACCAAGCCCGATGCGGGCGCACCCGTCGGGCCGGCGCTGATCCGCGAGCTGCGCGTGGCCACGGCGCTCCCGGTCGTCGCCATCGGCGGCATCGAGCCACCCCACGTGGCGGAACTGCTCGCCGCGGGCGCGGATGGCGTGTGCGTCGCGAGCGGGATCCTGCGTACTGCCGATCCCGAAGCGGCGGCCCGCGCGTATATGGCGCAGTTGGAGGTGGCGAGGTGACCGAACGACCTGCAGGTGTGCGCCGCTGGCAGCGGATGGAGACGCTCCCGGAGCCGCAGCGGCTCGCGCTCTCCGCGACGCTCGTCGCGTTGGGCGTCATCCTCTCGTACCTCTCGGTGCCGGTGGGTCCGGCGAAGGTATTTCCCTTCCAGCACGTCATCAACGTGGTCGCGGGCGTGCTCATCGGTCCGTGGTACGCAGTGCTGACGGCGTTCGGCATCAGCGTGCTCCGCGTGGCGCTCGGCACGGGTACGCTGCTCGCGTTCCCCGGGTCGATGTTCGGCGCTCTGGCGGTGGGCTACGCGTACCGCTGGCTGAAGCGCCCCGAGGCCGGGCTCCTCGAGCCGATCGGCACGGTCATCGTCGGCGGCCTCGTCGGCTACGCGCTCATCGCGGGCCTCGACGCGCCGACGAAGCTGCTTGGCTTCGTCGCGGCGAACCCGCCGTCGGCGCAGCCGTACCTCGGGATCTTCGGCGGCGCGCTCGCGATCGTCGCCTCGTTCGCGGTGAGCAGCGTGCCGGGCTCGATCCTCGGCTACCTCGCGGTGCGGGCGCTGCGGCGCGCCGGGATACGCTGACCGGCGGGTCTGCCGCCGTGACCACGCTCGCATCGGTCCGCGGGCTGTCGTTCTGGTACCCGCACGCCGACCGGCCCGCGCTCCGGGATGTGGACCTCGATGTGCGCATCGGGGAGCTCCTCGTCCTGTGCGGCCCGAGCGGCGGTGGTAAGAGCACGCTGCTGCGGCTGCTCCAGGGCATCGTGCCGCAGCGCAGCGGTGGCGACCTCGTCGGTGAGGCGACCGCGCTCGACCGCGACGTCACGCGCACGCCGCCCCACGCGCTCGCGGCGGCCGGCGTCACGCTCCTCTACCAGAACCCGCTGGAGAGCTTCGTGGCCGAACGCGTGAGCGACGAGGTGGCGTTCGGCCCCGAGAGCCTGGGCTTGGCCCGCGCGGAGATCGCGGCGCGCGTGCGCGAGGCGCTCGCGGACGTCGGGCTCGAGGGCTTCGCGGCGCGTCAGCTCTCCGCGCTGTCCGGTGGCGAGCAGCAGCGGGTGACGCTGGCCGCGGCGCTCGCGCTTCGGCCGCGGCTCTTGCTGCTCGACGAGCCTACCGCGCACCTCGACGAGGCAAGCGCGATCGCCATCCTCGACCTCGTCGACCACGTTCGGCGCGTGCGCGGAACAACCGTGGTGCTGGCGGAGCACCGGCTCGGCGCGGTCGCCGCACGCGCGGATCGTCTCGCGG
>JACDAF010000314.1 GCA_013695575.1 Chloroflexota bacterium
CCGCGCTGAAGCCGGTAGCCCGCCGACGCGAGGACGCTGAGCAGACCCTCGCCTTGCCCCGAGTACCCGGCGTCCCACACCGCCGTGTGGATCGCGACGCCGGATCGCAGCAGCGAGGAGCGCGGACGCGCGAAGGCCATCACGTCGTTCGGCAGGTTCACGCGCTCGCGGTAGCCGATGACGTACGAGCCGGGGTCGAGATCCCACCAGCCGTCAGCATCACACGCCAGGTCGGCGCGCTCCGCGGGCTCGCGAGCCCTGACGCCGAGCACCCCGCGCGATGTGAGCCGTCGCACGCGCTCGACCCGAATGTCGATGCCGTTCGGCTGAAGCTGGAGCGCCTCGTCGACATCCTCCACGAGCGGCGGGCTGCCAGCGAGTGCCTCGCGCAGCTCCTCGCGCGAGAGGACGCTCACGTCCGCGATGGTACGGCGCACGAGCCGACGGCCCCGGGCGAGGCGGCGCCAGAATGACCGCATGCTGACCGCCCACGGCATGCCGGGCCGCTGATGGAGTCGAAGCCGGTCTCCGCCTCGAAGACGACCTTCTCGCAGAGCATGCTCCCGTCCGACGCGAACCCCTTCGGCAACGTGCACGGCGGCGAGGTCATGAAGCTGATCGACTCGTGCGCGGGTGCGGCGGCTTCGCGCCACGCACGCACGCGCGTCGTGACCGCGCGGCTTGACGAGCTCTCGTTCCTCGCTCCGGTGTACGTGGGCGATCTCGTCACGGCGAAGGCATCCGTGAACGACGTCGGTACGAAGAGCCTGGAGGTCGGCGTGCGCGTCGAGGCCGAGAACACCCTCACGGGGTAGACCGTGCACGTCGCGAGCGCCTACCTGGTCTTCGTCTCGATCGACGACGAGGGCCGGCCGATCCCCGTCGCGCCGGTCATGGCCGAGACGGACGAGGAGCGTCGCCGGATGGCGGCGGCGAAGGAGCGACGGGCCCTCCGGCGGAGCCGCGAAGCGAGGTCGTAGGCTTACGGTGTCCACGGGCTAGCGAAGCGGAAACGGCGACCCGCGGGCCGCCGGTGATGATGAGCGACGCCCGACGAGCGAAGCGAATACGGGCCCGACCGAACCTGGAGCCCGTCCTCAGAGGGGTGACGATGACGAAGGCCATCCGTACCGCAGGGGTGCTCATCTCGGCGATCCTCGTCGCAGCGGCATGCGCCGCGCCGCGCGCGGGGAGCGATGCCACGACCGCGCCCGCCGTCGGATCCGCGGCGGCGACACCGAACTTCGCCGGCAGGCCGGTGAACATCGTGACCGGCGGGACCGGCGGCGTGTACATCATCTATGGCGGCGGCCTCGCGAACGTGCTCTCGAGCAAGCTTGGCGTCGCCGCGAGTGCGCAGTCGACGACGGCGTCCGTCGACAACATGAAGTTCATCCGCGACAAGAAGGCGGACCTTGCCTTCACCCTCGCGGACACCGCGCTCGATGCGTCGAAGGGCCGCGCCCAGTTCGCGCCGCCCGAGCAGCCGGGCACGGCGCTTCGCGCGGTCACGTCGCTCTACCCCAACGTGACGCACGTCGTCACCAAGGACGGCAGCGGCATCAACACGGTCGCCGACCTCAAGGGCAAGCGCGTGTCGGTCGGCTCGGCCGGATCCGGCACCGAGGTGATCGCGAACCGCGTGCTCGAGGCCTATGACCTGAAGCAGTCCGACCTGCAGCCGCAGAAGCTCGGCGTCGCGGATTCGGCGAACGGCCTGCGCGACGGCCGTCTCGACGCATTCTTCTGGTCGGGCGGGCTGCCGACCGCGGCCGTCACGGACCTCGCGAACGCTCCCGGCGTGACGTTGAAGTTCCTCGACCACTCCGACGTCGTGCAGAAGCTCGCCGACAAGTACGACAAGCTCTACGTGAACGCGACCATCCCGGCGAACGTGTACAAGAACTCGGCCGCGGTGAAGGTCTCCGGCGTGAACAACCTGCTCGTGGCGAGCGCCGACATGGACGAGGCACTCGTGTACGCGATCCTCAAGACGATGTTCGACAACCAGAAGGAGCTCGAGGTCGTGCACCCTGAGGCAAAGAACCTCACGCTCCAGAATGCGGTCCAGGGCTCGCCGCTCGACTATCACCCGGGCGCGGTCAAGTTCTACCGCGAGAAGGGTGTGTGGAACCGGTGATCCGGCTTCGGCCCGCGGCCCCATAAGTGCGCCGGCGCCGGCTGGCGCTGCTGGCAACGATCCTGGTCGGGGGGGCGGCGCTAGCC
>JACDAF010000334.1 GCA_013695575.1 Chloroflexota bacterium
TCAGGGATCACCGGCATACCAAGCAGGATCGCGTCGACGGTCTGCGCGACGTCGTTGTAGAGCGCGACGCGTTGATAGCCCTGGATCTCGACCAGCACCTGGAACGTCGGCGGCGCCTTGCGCTCCAGCACGGATTTCTGCGTCCCGCGCCGGCGTGCCTCCTCGTCGGACAACGTGACGGTCTGGATGCCACCAACGAGATCCGCCAGGGTCGGGTTGAGCATCAGGTTCTCAAGGGAGTTGCCATGCGCCGTCGCGACGAGCTGCACCCCGCGCTCGGCGATGGTCCGTGCCGCAGCTGCCTCCTGCTCGGTCCCGATCTCGTCGATGACGATGACCTCAGGCATGTGATTCTCGACGGCCTCGATCATCACCGCGTGCTGCAGCCCCGGCGAGGCGACCTGCATCCGTCGCGCCCGCCCAATACCGGGGTGCGGGATGTCGCCGTCGCCCGCGATCTCATTCGACGTGTCGACGACGACGACGCGTTTTCCGAGATCGTCAGCGAGGACCCTTGCGACCTCGCGCAACAGCGTCGTCTTCCCAACCCCGGGGCGCCCTAGGAGAAGGATGCTCTTCCCCGCCTCGACGACGTCGCGGATGATCTCCATCGTCCCGTAGACGGCACGGCCGACCCGGAGCGTGAGGCCCACGACCTTCCCGGCGCGGTTTCGGATCGCGCTGATGCGGTGAAGCGTCCGCTCGATCCCGGCACGGTTGTCGCCGCCGAACTGGCCGATCCGGGAGATCACGTACGCGAGGTCCTCAGCGGTCACCTCACGGTCCGCCAGTGTCTCCTCACGCGCCGCGAAGCGGGCCTCCGGCAGACGACCCAGGTCCATGATCACCTCGAGGAGACCCTCGAGCGAGTCCAGACCCCGCACGCGCTGGCAGACATCGGGCGGCAGGGAGCGGAGGAGGTCCTCGAGGTCGTCCGTGGCGAGTCGTTCGCGCGTCATCCGCACCGTCCCGTCGTGAGCGAAAGGATACGCGGGGCGCGCGCTGCTGCTAGCGCTTGCGGGGCGCAGGACCGCTGCGTTTCGGTCGTGCTGACGAGCGTGCGGGTTGCGGCTGTAGCGCCGACCGCTTGACGAGGTACGGCTTCGCGCTGCAAGCGAGTCGGCGTTGCTCCTTGTCGGACCGCGACGTGCGTTCCATGTTCCCCCCGCCGGCGGCCTTCGCCCGCCGCTCGGCGGGTGAACTCTGGCCGCTCACGACGGCGCTGACATCGCGAGGATTGACCAAACGCTGTGGCCGGTCGTGGCCGCGGCGCGTGGCACGATGTGATGGTCATTTCCGGCGATGCGCCGGGGACGACCGCGCGCCACGATCCACCGCGTGGAGAGCGTGCTGACCGAGGACGAGCGGCGAGTGCTGGACCTGCTCGCAGTCGGGCTTTCGACCATCGACATCGCCCTACTGCTTCGCATGAGCGACGCGGCGGTCCGCCGGCACGTCGCGGTGCTCCTCCGCCACTACGGCGTTGAGGACCGGACGTCGCTCCTGGCCGCAGCGCGGCTTGCGGGCCAGCGACCTGGACTCGCGCGCCTCGCCCGCGGCGTCGCCAGGACCGGTCCGCTGCCACCGCGCTAACGGGCGGGAACGGTCGCGAGTGCCGGCTCCTCCACACGGACAGCAAGCTCCTTCACAAAGAGCATGGCCGTCGCGACCTCGGCGAATCCCTCCATGAGGAGCGCGCGCGAGACGTGCTCCTCATACGAGCGCACCGGCACCGTGATCGGGCGGTCCGCCGATAGCTCGAACGCCGCACCCCGGAGGAGCTCGGCCGCGAGATCGACGTCAGCGTCCGCGGTGCGCACCTTGCAGACGTGTGGGTGGCGGTCCGCGCCGCGATACGAAACGGCAAACGCGCGAGGTCGCTGTTCGTCAGCCAGGAGCATCAGGATCTGCCGCTGCATCGCCAGCGGGTTGCCGCCAATGTGCGGAGGGTCGAATGCTCCGGCGCGACGGCCGACGTCAAAGTCCTCCACGGTGAGCTGCTCGGCACGCTGCACGGCGTGGGGCGTCGTCGCCACGTAGAAGCGGAAAAGGTCGTGCGCGTCGCTCCCGCGTGCGAGGCGCCCCTCCAGCTGCCGCGAAGGCTCTCTGACCGGCCCCTTCGTCGCGAACCACGTCTCGCGGGTATACGAGTAGAAGCCGGCTTGGAACAGGGTCTCGCGGGCCCGCGTCTCATCGGGCACGGCGCCGAACACCCGGTGCATCCCGTGCTGCGCCGCCAGCGCACACACGCCCGAGAGCAGCCGGAACGCTGCGTCCGCACCCTCCGTCCCCCGCTCCGCCGCGAGCAGGAGCACGACCCACTCCGGGCGTCTACCCCGGTAGACCAGCGCCGCTGCACGCGTGCGGCCGCGCTGGTGCTCGACATACGCGCGGAGCCTGCCGCCCATTCCCATGACGCCCGGCACGAGCTTCAGCCAACCCACAAGCACACCGCGGACGAGTGGCGTCGGCAGTGCGGAGCCGATGATCCCGTCGGACGAGGCCGTCGCCTGAGCCGTGAAGGACACGACGCTGCGGAGCTCCGTCGGCAGCGCAGCGCGTACGGGCATCTAGTGCTGAGAGCCGAGGCTCAGGAACAGCGCATGGAAGCGCCGGTCGCCGGTCAGCTCAGGATGGAACGAGGTTGCGAGCAGGTTGCCCTCGCGCGCCGCGACAACGGAGCCATCGTCGAGGGACGCGAGCACCTCGACGCCCTTACCCAGCGCGGACATGCGCGGAGCCCGGATGAACACCGCGTGGAACGGCCCGCCGTCCATTCCCAGTACCTGCACATCGGCCTCGAACGAGTCCACTTGCCGGCCGAACGCGTTTCGCTCCACCGACAGGTCCATGAGTCCGAGGATGGGGTGGGGATGGCCGGGAACGTCCTTCGCCATGAAGATCGCGCCCGCGCACGTACCCCAGACCGGCATGCCCGCGCGCGCCCGGTCGCAGATGGCCGGAATGAGGCCATAGCGCTCCGCGAGCTTTCCGATCGTCGTGCTCTCACCGCCGGGGATGACGAGGGCGTCCACATCGGCGAGCTGATCGGGGCGGCGCACGTCGACCGCCTCAACGCCGAGCGCGCGGAAGGTCGCGAGGTGCTCCTGGAAATCGCCCTGGAGGCCGAGGACCCCTACGCGGGGGGAGGTCACTGGCTAGCGGGAACGAGGGATGGATCCTGCTCGCTCATGAACACGGTCGACGCCACGAAGGCACACCGGGGGTCTTACGACGCGAAGCGCGTTACCAGCCCCGTGCGGCGAGTCGCTCGCCGGCGGGGATCGCCTCGAGCGAGATGCCACGCATCGCCTCTCCAAGTCCCCGTGATACCTCGGCGATGAGCTGCGGGTCGTTCGGATGCGTCGTCGCCTCGACGATCGCCTTTGCGCGCCGGGCTGGGTCGTCGCTTTTGAAGATACCGCTCCCGACGAAGTTGCCCTCGGCCCCGAGCTGCATCATCAGCGCTGCGTCCGCAGGAGTCGCGATCCCCCCGGCACAGAAGAGCACGACGGGAAGCCGACGGTTCTTCGCGACGTCGCGTACGAGGTCGACCGGCACACGGAAGTCCATCGCGGCATCGGTCAGCCCCGACTCGTCGAGCTGACCTAGCGCTGTGATGCCCTGCGTGATCGCGCGAATGTGACGAACGGCTTCGACGATGTTCCCAGTCCCTGCCTCACCCTTGCTCCGGATCATCGCGGCCCCTTCATTGATGCGACGGAGAGCCTCGCCGAGGTCGCGCGCTCCGCAGACGAACGGGACGGTGAACGGGTGCTTGGCGATATGGAAAGCCTCGTCGGCCGGAGTGAGCACCTCGCTCTCGTCGATGTAGTCGACGCCGATGGCCTGGAGCACCTGCGCCTCGACGAAATGTCCGATACGCGCCTTTGCCATGACCGGGATCGAGACGGCGGCCATGATCTTCTCGATGAGGCCCGGGTCGCTCATCCGAGCGACGCCGCCCTCCTTACGGATATCGGCCGGGACCCGCTCGAGGGCCATCACCGCGCACGCCCCGGCATCCTCGGCGATCCGCGCGTGCTCGACTGTGACGACGTCCATGATCACGCCGCCCTTGAGCATCTGGGCGTGCCCCGTCTTGACGGTCCAGGTGCCGGTGGTGCCGGGCGCCCTACCGTTCCCGCTCGAGCCGTTCTGGGAGGTCATGCGCGCCATCGTAGCGCAGCGGTGTGCGTAAAATCGCTGTTGTGGGAGCCGTCGATGCCAACGTGCTGGTGCTCAATCTCGATTACCAGCCGCTGAACGTGTGTAACGTCCGGCGGGCTGTCGTGCTGCTCTCCAAGCAGAAGGCGGTGGCCGTCGAGCAGAACGGCCACATCGTGCACAGCGAGCGCATCGCGCTCACCTCACCATCGGTCATCCGCCTGGCGTACCACATCAAGCGGCCGCGGCCGGTCGTGAAGATGACGCGGAAAGAGGTGCTCCAGCGCGACGAGCACACCTGCCAGTACTGCGGCAAGCGGTCACACGACCTCACCCTTGACCACGTGATGCCCCGGCATCGCGGCGGACAGCACACCTGGGAGAACGTCGTCGCCGCATGCAAGGGCTGCAACCACCGCAAGGGCGGGCGGACCGCGGTGGAGGCCCGGATGGCGCTCCTGCGAGCCCCTTTTCGTCCGCCTTCTACACCGCGCTACCTTTTCTCGGCCTACATCCGTGCCGGCGAGCGCACCTGGTTCAAGTTCCTCGGGCTGGACGAGTCCGCCGCAGCGTCCTGACCGCTGGCACCGCGCTTGCGCCTGATGGCGACCGACCGATGAAGATCCTGTTCACGAAGCGCGGCTACTCACCGGTGGGCGGTTCTGAGAGCCTCTGCTATCAATTCGCGACTCGCCTGGCCCGCCGGGGTCACGACGTCCGCGTGGTGTGCGCGTGGCCCACGGACAAGGAGGAGGAGCGCTATCCCGCGGGGCAGTACGCGCCGGTCGTCCGCGACGATCACCGTATCTTTACCGACGAGTTCGGCGTGGAGATCGTGCAGGTGCGCCCTCGTGGCGGCCTGCTGGGGATGGCCGCGGACGCGACGACGCTCGTCGATCTCATGCGCCCGGAAGTGCTCGAGCGCTATGCGGAGGATCGCGAGCTGATCCACAACGTCGGCCGCGAGTACATGGGAAGCTCGTTCGAAGTCGCCGACGATCTCGACCTTCCGATCGTGTTGACGCCGCTCGCACACCCGGGGCAGTTCCATGGCGGCGACGGGCCGTCCGAGCTCACGCGATACCGGCGCGCGTCCGCGATCACGACCATGACCGACTGGGAGCGCGGCTGGTACATCCAACACGCCGTCGCGCCGTCGCGTGTGTTTCCGACGGGAATGGGACCGAACGCCACACGCTCCGGGGACGGACGCGCGTGGAGACGTTCGCGCCGCATACCTGCCGACGCGCCGATCGTCCTCTACCTCGGCCGCAAGGAGCGCTACAAGGGGTACATCCAACTGCTCGATTCGGCGGAGCTGGTCTGGGCGCGACACCCGGAGACCCGTTACGTCTTCATCGGCATCGGCGGCTTCTACTCGACGTTCTTCGACGATTTCGTGCGCTACACGGATGACCGCATCGTGCACATCGAGGGCGCGAGCGGTGAGGAGAAGAGCGCGGCGCTGGACGCATGCGACGTGTTCGCGATGCCATCGCGGCACGAGACGTTCGGGCTCGGGTACCTGGAGGCGTGGCTGCACCGGAAGCCCGTGATCGGCTGCGACATCCCCCCGATGCGCGAGGTCATCGGCGAGGACGGGCTCCTAGTGCCGCAGCGGCCGGCCGAGCTCGCTGACGCGATCGTGCGTCTCGTCGAAGATCCCGAGCTTCGCGGCGCGATGGGTGACAGCGGGCACGCGAAAGTGCTCGAGCGATGGGATTGGGAGCGCGTCGTGGACCGCGTCGAGGCCGCCTACGGACGGGCGCTCGCCGACGCGCCGGACGAGGCGACCGAGGCGATGAGCGCGTTCGCGGGCGAGGCAGCCGCGCTAGCCTGACGGTCCGTGCGGATCGTCATCATCAAGAAGCTCCTCTCCACGGTGGGCGGCTCCGAGGCTCAAGCCCGCGCACTCGCCGCCGCTCTGCGCGATCGGGGTCACGACCTGCGCGTCGTCGGACTCCGGCCGTCGTGGCGGCGGCCCGGCATCCCCGGCGGCCCTCGAGGCGATCTGACGGTACGGGAGGACCGGCTGACGTACCGGTACCTCGCGACCGGAT
>JACDAF010000378.1 GCA_013695575.1 Chloroflexota bacterium
CCCCCCAGCCTGGAGGACCTCCTTCAGGCGGCGAGCCGCTATTGGAGGTCAAAAGCCTCAAGACCCAGTTCTTCACGCAGGACGGCGTGGTGAAGGCGGTCGATGACGTCTCGTTCTACGTCATGCCTGGGGAAACGCTCGGCGTCGTCGGCGAATCAGGTTCGGGCAAGAGCATGACGGGCCTCTCGATCATGCGCCTCATTCCCAATCCGCCCGGCAAGATCGTCAACGGTGAGATCAACTTCAACGGGACCGACATCCTCCAAATGTCGGACGATGAGGTCCGCTCAATTCGCGGCAACGACATCGCGATGATCTTCCAGGACCCGATGACCTCGCTCAACCCGGTGCTGACGGTCAACCGTCAGATCAGCGAGGCGCTCCAGCTCCACATGGGGATGAACAAGCAGCAGGCCCGGGGGCGGACGATCGAGTTGCTCCAGATGGTCGGCATCCCCAACGCCGAGGAGCGGGTCGACCAGTACCCCCACCAGTTCTCCGGCGGCATGCGGCAGCGCGTGATGATCGCGATGGCGCTCTCGTGCAACCCGAAGCTCATCCTCGCCGACGAGCCGACAACGGCCCTCGACGTGACGATCCAGGCGCAGATCCTCGACCTCTTGAAGAACCTCGCGCGCGAGTTCCGCACCGCCTTCATCCTCATCACCCACGACCTCGGGGTCGTCGCGGGGATGACCCAGCGGATCCATGTCATGTACGGCGGCAAGATCGTCGAGAAGGCCGACACGCGTGAGCTCTTCGCGAACCCGAAGATGCCGTACACCTGGGGACTGCTGCGGTCGATCCCGCGGCTCGACGAGTCACGCAAGGCGAAGCTCTTGCCGATCGAAGGGCTTCCGCCGGACCTCATCTCCCCGCCGCCGGGCTGCCGGTTCGAGCCGCGGTGTCAGTACCGCCGTGACATCTGCCACGAGAAGGAGCCGGCGCTGATCCCGATCCCGAACGCGAAGCCCGACCATGAGGCGCGCTGCTGGGGCACCCAGAGCGTCGCCGGCGGCGGCTGGCTCGTCGACACCGACTGGCGCCGCGACATCGGCGACGTGGCGAAGCTCGAGGAGATCAAGGAGCAGGTCGCGGACCTGCCCATCGAGACGAAGCGCGCGGATGCGAGCGCCGACACGCCGCCGCCTCCGGCCGCGACGTCGTAGGGAGGACGAGATGGCCGTGACACCGACCGCGCCGCCCAAGGACGAGTTCATCGAGCGGAGCCGCTCGTCGGCGACGTTCGACAGCGGACGCAACCTGCTCGAGGTCGGCGCCCTCAAGATGCACTTCCCGCTGACGCAGGGGATCATCTTCCAGCGCCAGGTGGGCGCCGTTCGGGCGGTCGACGGCATCGACTTCTTCGTCGAGAAGGGCGAGACGCTCGGCCTCGTCGGCGAGTCCGGCTGCGGCAAGTCGACGACCGGCCGGGCGATCCTCCAGCTCTACAAGCCGACCTCGGGCTCGGTGAAGTTCGAGGGCACCGAGCTCACCACGCTCGGTGGCGAGCAGATGCGGAAGATGCGCCGCCGGATGCAAATGATCTTCCAGGACCCGTACGCGTCGCTGAACCCGCGCATGACAGTGGGCAACATCATCGGCGAGCCTCTCGAGGTCCACCACCTCGCCGCAGGCAGGGCCAAGACCGAGCGCGTGCAGGAGCTCCTGAAGGTCGTCGGCCTCAATCCCTACTTCACGAACCGGTACCCGCACGAGTTCTCGGGCGGGCAGCGGCAGCGCATCGGCATCGCGCGGGCCCTTGCCGTCGAGCCCGACTTCATCGTGTGCGACGAGCCGATCTCCGCGCTCGACGTCTCGATCCAGGCCCAGGTGATCAACCTCCTGGAGGAGCTCCAGGACCGGTTCAAGCTCACCTACCTCTTCATCGCCCACGACCTGTCGGTGGTCCGCCACATCTCCGACCGCGTCGCGGTGATGTACCTGGGCAAGGTGGTGGAGCTGGCGGACCGGATCGACCTCTACGAGCATCCCCTTCATCCGTACACCCAGGCGCTGCTGTCAGCCGTTCCGATCCCCGATCCCGCGATCGAGACCAAGCGGAAGCGGATCATCCTCACCGGTGACGTCCCGAGCCCGGTCAATCCACCGACCGGCTGCCGCTTCCACACGCGGTGCTGGAAGGCGCAGCAGATCTGCTCCGAGGTGGACCCGGAGTTCATCGAGCACGCGCCACGGCACTGGGCCGCCTGCCATTTCCCGGGGGCCTAGCTGGGCCCGCGTGAACTGCCCGGGCGGCGGCACGGTATCAAGACGTGAGGCTGCCCGAGGCGCCGCGCCGGGCGCGGTGGCCTTCTAGAATCCAGCGGAATGCGTCCGGTTCGCTACGGACCGGCATGACCACGACAGGAGGGGCAATGGCCAGTCAGCACTCGCGCACCCTGCGGCTCCTGGTCGCGCTGCTCGGCACGCTCTCGCTCGTGACCGCGGCCTGCGGGCCGGCGGGACCGGCGGGCGGA
>JACDAF010000022.1 GCA_013695575.1 Chloroflexota bacterium
TGCGTCGAGCCGAACGACACGACCATCGCCAATTACACGTACAAGCCGCTCGCCCGTCCGATCTTCATCTACCCGAAGACCGAGTCGCTGAAGCGGCCCGAGGTCCTCGAGTTCGTGAAGTTCTACCTCGACAAGGCCAACACCAAGCTGATCAAGCAGGTCGGCTACATCGTCGCGCCCGACAAGGTGTACACCGACGGCATGGCGAAGGTGGACGCGGCAAAGTAGACGCGTGACCGCCTCGACCGGGAACCCCGCACGGACGCGCACTGGCCGGCCCTCCGGTGGGCCGGCGCTTGCGCGGCGGCGGCGTGCGACCGAGCGCGCCATCGCCGGCCTCCTCCTTGCGGCGACCGGTGTCAGCGTGTTGACGACGGTGGGCATCGTCCTCGTGCTGGTCTTCGAGACCTTCGAGTTCTTCCGCGAGGTGTCCCTCTGGGAGTTTTTCACCGGCACCGTGTGGGCGCCGCTCTTCTCTCCAAGACATTTCGGCGTGCTCCCGCTCGTCGGCGGCACGCTGCTCGTCGCGGCGATCGCGATCATCGTCGCGATGCCGCTCGGCCTCATCATCGCCATCTACCTCGCTGAGTACGCCGGTCAGCGCACACGCTCGACCGTCAAGCCGTTCCTCGAGATCCTCGCCGGCATCCCGACCGTCGTCTTCGGCTTCTTCGCGCTCACCTTCGTCACGCCGAACCTCATCCAGCCGCTGATCCCGGGGACGAATGTCTTCAACGCGCTGTCGGCGGGCATCGTCGTCGGGCTGATGGTGTTGCCGATGGTCGCGACCATCAGCGAGGACGCCATGGCCGCCGTGCCACGGGCGCTCCGCGAGGCCGCGCACGGGCTCGGCGCGACGAAGCTCGAGGTGGCGCTGCGCGTCGTCGTGCCAGCGGCGCTCTCGGGGATCATCGCGTCGTTCATCCTCGCGATGTCCCGGGCCGTCGGCGAGACCATGGCGGTGGCCATCGCGGGCGGATCGACGCCCGTGCTCACGATAGACCCGACCCAATCCATCCAGACGATGACCGGGTACATCGCACAGGTGAGCCTCGGCGACACCCCACAGAACTCGCTCGAGTTCAAGACCATCTTCGCGGTCGGCATGACGCTCTTCGTCATGACGCTGGTCCTGAACATCGTCAGCCAGATGTTCGTGCGGCGATACCGGAACGTGTACCAATGAGCGCCGCTTCGGTCGGTGCCGTCGCCCGCTGGCGGCCGCGGCTCCAGACGCGCAGCCGCAACGGGCGTGCGTTCCTCCTGCTCTGCTATGCCGCGACGGCGGTCGGGATCCTCTCGCTCCTGGTGCTGCTCGCCGACACCGCCATCAAGGGCGTGCCACAGCTGTCATGGGACTTCCTGACGAGCTACCCGTCGCGCTTCGCGGCGCGCTCGGGCGTCCTCTCGGCCGCCGTCGGCACGCTGTACCTGTCTCTCATCGTCATCGTCGTCGCGTTTCCGCTCGGCATCGCGACCGCGATCTACCTCGAGGAGTACGCCCGCCCCGGGCCGCTGAACCGGATCGTGCAGACCAACATCGGCAACCTCGCCGGCGTCCCGTCGATCATCTACGGGATGCTCGGGCTGGCGGTGTTCGTCCGCGCGATGTCGCTGCAGCGCAGCCTCCTCGCGGGCGGCCTGACCATCGCGCTCCTGGTGCTGCCGATCGTGATCATCAACGCCCAGGAGGCGCTCCGCGCCGTCCCGAGCAGCTTGCGGCACGCCTCGCTCGCGCTCGGCGCGACGCGTTGGGAGACGGTCTGGCACCACGTGATCCCGGCCGCGCTGCCGGGGATCCTCACCGGGACGATCCTCGCGCTCTCGCGCGCGATCGGCGAGGCGGCGCCGATCATCCTCATCTCGAGCATCGCCTTCATCGCGTTCCTGCCCGACGGGCTGCTCGACTCGTTCACGATCCTGCCGATCCAGATCTTCATCTGGGTCAGCAAGCCCCAGGAGGACTTCCACGCGATCGCGGCGTCCGCGATCATCGTGCTGCTCGCCCTTCTGCTCACCCTGAACGCCGTCGCGATCTTCGTCCGCGATCGCAGCAGGAGGTCCACGCAGTGGTGAGCGACCCTGTCATCGTCCGGCCGGGTGGCCATACTCCGCCTGTGAGCATCCGGCTCCAGGACCGCCCCGCCGAGGAGCGCCCTGCGGAGAGGACGGCCGCGCTCGACCAGGTCTTCAGGATCGAGCACCTGTCGGCGTGGTACGGCACCGCCCAGGCGCTGCGCGACATCACACTGGACTTTCCGCGCAACCGCGTCACCGCGATCATCGGACCGTCCGGCTGCGGCAAGAGCACGCTCATCCGCTGTCTGAACCGCATGAACGACCTCATCCCGAGCTTCCGGCAGGAGGGCCGGATCCTGTACCACGGCGATGATGTCTGCGGCCCCGGATCGGACGCCGTCGCGCTGCGCCGGCACATCGGCATGGTCTTCCAGAAGCCGAACCCCTTCCCGAAGTCGATCTTCGACAACGTCGCGTTCGGGCCGCGCGTGAACGGGTACAGCGGCGACCTCAAGGCGCTGGTCGAGGGCGCCCTCCGCCGAGCGGCGCTGTGGGACGAGGTGAAGGACAAGCTCGGTACCTCAGGCCTCGCGCTCTCGGGTGGCCAGCAGCAGCGCCTGTGCATCGCCCGGGCGCTCGCGGTCGAGCCCGACGCGCTGCTCATGGACGAGCCCTGCTCGGCCCTCGACCCGATCGCCACATACCGCATCGAGGAGCTCATCACCAGTCTCGCGGTCGACTACAGCATCGTCATCGTGACCCACAACATGCAACAGGCGTCCCGCGTCTCCGATTACACGACGTTCCTGCTCTCCGGGGAGGAGCGCATCGGCGAGCTCGTGGAGTTCGGGCCGACGCGCGACCTCTTTACCACCCCCAAGGACGAGCGCACCGAGTCGTACATCACGGGTCGGTTCGGCTGAGCATGGCATTGCTCCGCTCGCGCCAGGGGCTCGAAGACGGGCTGCTCGGGCTGCAGCGCGACCTTCGGTCGCTCGCGAGCCTCGTAGACGTTGCGATCGAGCGGAGCATCCGCGCGCTCGCGCGGCTGGACCGCGGCCTCGCCGAGAGCGTCATCACGGACGACGCCCGGATCAACGAGCTGCGGTTCAAGATCGAGGACGACGCGATCCACCTCCTCGCGCAGCAGCAGCCTCTGGCGAGCGATCTCCGCACCGTCATCGCCGTCATGAACGTCATCGTCGAGCTCGAGCGCATGGGCGACTACTGCGTTGGCATCGCGAAGATCGCGCTCCTGCACGACGACAGGCCGCTGCTCAAGCCGCTCATCGACGTCCCGCGCATGGCCGAGCTCTGTCGCGACATCCTGCGTGCCTCGATCGACGCCTTCATCTCGCGCGATGCGCCCGCGGCTCGCATCGTCGGGCAGCGCGATGACGAGATCGATCAGCTCTACGAGCAGGTCTACCGGGAGCTGCTCACCTTCATGCTCAACGACCCCCGCACGATCGACCGCGCGACCTGGCTCATCTGGGTCGCGCACAACCTCGAGCGCATCGGTGACCGCGTGCAGAACATCTGCGAGCGCACGATCTTCGAGGTGACCGGTGTCATGAAAGAATTCAAGCGCGCCAGGTACGACGCCTAGGGGCGACGATGGCGTCGCGAACGCAGTGCTACGGACGCCAGAGGCCGACGAGCGTCCTGGGCTCGATCCGGGCGGCCGCCCAGCATCCCCGTCGTGATCGCCCGGCGCAGGTCATGGGGATTAACAGGCGAGGTCGGGCTTCGCCCGGCCGAAGCCGCAGAGGCCCCAGGACCGGAGCAGACGAAGTCGGCGCAGGTCTTGGGGTGAACAGGTCGTTGGGGGTCGAATGGAACGTGAGGTGAAGCTGTCGGTACCGGAGGGCTTCCGTCGCCCTCCGCTCGACGGCTCCGGCGGCGCCGCGGCCGGCGCGGTCCTCACCCGCCGCTACACGACGACCTACCACGACACCAGCGATCTCGCGCTCGCGGCGTGGGCCTGCAGCCTCCGCTATCGGTCGGGAGAGGGCTGGACCGTGAAGCTCGCGCCGGCGACGCTAGGCCCTCTGATCGCGCGTTCCGAGCACACCTTCGAGGGCCTGCCCGGCGTACCGCCGCCTGAGGCCCTGGCGCTCCTGGCGGGATACCTGCGTGGCCGTGCGGTCGCCCCGGTGGCGCGGGCCACGACCGCCCGCCGCAGCCAGACCCTGGTGGACCCCGAAGGCCGGTCGGCCCTCGAGGTCGTCGACGACACCGTCGTCTCGCTCGACGGCCCGGGGAGCCGCAGGCTGCGACAGATCGAGGTCGAGGTGCTCGACGAGCGGGCGACCGATGTGCTCGACCAGGTGCTCGGAAGGCTGCGGCGCGCCGGTGCGCAGGTCGGAGACGCCCGCACGAAGTACGAGTGGCTGCTCGCCGATCGGCGACCCGCCCCGGAGGTCGTCGTGCCCACGCTCACGCCCGACCCCTCGCTCGGGGAAGCGATCCGCGCGATCCTCGGCCGGTCGGTCACGAAGCTCATCAACGCGGAAGCAGCGTTCCGCGCCGGCGCCGATCCCGAAGCCATACACGATGCGCGTGTCGCGACCCGCCGGCTGCGTTCTGACCTGCGCTCCTTCGCAGAGGTGCTCGAGGCCGATTGGAGCGAGCGGCTGCGCGACGAGCTGGGCTGGGCCGGCGATGCGCTCGGCGCCGTCCGCGATCCGGAGGTGCTGGCCGGCCGGATCGGGGAAGATGCCCGCCGCCTCGGCGAACCCGGCGCGGCCGACGCGATCGTCGCGACGCTTCTGGCCGAGGTCGCCGCCGCGCGCTCGACGCTCTGTGACATCGTGAGCGGGCAGCGCTACCTCGCCCTGCTCCAGGGGCTTGTCATGGCCGCACGATCTCCGGTGTTCCGCGTGCCGGCCGACGGGCCGGCCACGGAGCTGCTGGCGCCGGCCGTCGATCGCGCGTGGCGGCGCCTCCGCAAGGCGACCCGCGAGGCCGCGAGCGATCCGACGGATGCAGGCCTACACCGCGTCCGCATCCGGGCGAAACAGGCCCGCTACGCGGCCGAGTCGCTGGCTCCACTGCTCGGCAAGGCCGCCGTCCGCTTTGCCCAGCGGGCCACGCGACTTCAAGACGCGCTCGGCGAGAATCAGGACGCCGTCGTCGCGTGGGCTTGGCTCCGTGACGCGGCGAAGGCAGCCGAGGCGGGTGAAGCCTTCGTCGCGGGGCAGCTGGCCGGGCTCGAGCTCGAGGCGCGCCAGCGCGCGCGTGGCGAATGGCCCAAGGCGTGGAAGGCGCTCCGGCAGGTGAGGCCCAGCACGTGGCAGTGAGCGCAATAGGGGGCCTACCTGGTGCGTCTCCGCGCGACGCTCCTGGGGATCTCCGCGATCTCCGCCGTGACCGCGACCGGTGCGGGTGGGAGCGCCGCGTAGCCGGAGCCGTTTCGCGCCAGGACAAGCTCCGCGGCGAGCGTGGGATATCCACGGGGCTCGAAGCGGTCCTTGCCGAGCTCGAGCAGGTCCGCGACGGCCTGGAGATCGGCGTCCTCGTCATGGGCTTCGACCTCGCAGAAGCGGCCGAGGCCGTCGACGCGATCGAGTGACACATGCGCGCCGGCGACGGACCAGATC
>JACDAF010000056.1 GCA_013695575.1 Chloroflexota bacterium
GCGCGAAGCATTCGTCCCAGATGCCCTCGACGTCGCGCGGGTCGCGGCCCTCGACGACCGGCCAGAGCAGCTCCCGGACGACGGAGTCGAGCACCTTCGGCGCCCGGCGGGCGATGCACTCGCCCCACCCGGTGATCCCGTCGTCGGTCGTGAGCGCCACGACCATCGCCTTGAACGTCGAGTACGCGCCGGCGCCGAACTCGATGTGCTCGCCCTCGGCCTCGAGGACCCAAGTCTCGAGCTTCGTCACCTTCACGGTGGCGAAGGCTACTGCCCGCAGGCAGCAGACCGCAGGGCGACCGCCGCGGGAACCTCGGCGGCCCGACCGCTGTAGTCCAGCTATGACCGGACGCTGGGTCGCCGTCGCGCTCCTCGTCGCGACCGCCTGCACCGCACCGACGGTCGAGCGGCCGTCCGCCGCTCCCGAAGAGCTCATCGTGAGCGAAGGGCGATCCACCATCGTGCTCGACGCGGGGACCGGCGCGACGCTGCGCACGCTGCCGGCAGGCGTCCTCTCGCCGGCGAAGGACGCCATCATCTCGCTCCACTCCGACCCCTTGGCCTGTGGCGGTCTGGAGCCGTGCACGTACGTGGCTGCCTACGACCTCCAGGGCAGGCTGCTCGAGGAGTGGTTCCTCGACGGGCGCTACGCCCTCCCGGCCACCTACGGGCCGGCACCGAGCGCGTTCTCCCCGAACGGGAAGTGGCTCGTGCTCGTCGATCGCGACGCGGCACTCAGCACATTCGCGATCCTCGACCTCTCGACCCTCGGCCCGCGCTCCTCCTCGGGCGGTCCAGGAC
This sequence comes from Chloroflexota bacterium, assembly GCA_013695575.1. Lineage (GTDB taxonomy): Bacteria > Chloroflexota > Limnocylindria > P2-11E > P2-11E > JACDAF01. The sequence continues at coordinate 802 of JACDAF010000056.1, forward strand.
TTGTCCGGTCGGCCGGGAACCGGGGGAAGGGGAGCTGGGAGCGGGTCATGCTGAGCTCGCGCTTCTCGTTCGACGCGATCCACAACGACGGTGGCGCCCTCTACATCATCGAGCACCCGGTCGCAGGCTCGACCGCGTACAACGTGCGTCTCTACGAGGTCCGCTCGAAGCGCCTGGTCCCCGAGCCCATCTTCGACAAGGCGCAGCTCGTGACCTTCGACCCTACGACGGGTCTCATGGACGGCGCGTTCCACGCATCCGTCGCGCCGACCGGCGGCCAGTGGAGCTACGGCCTCTACGTGCGGCGCGACGGCAGGCCGTTCGTCCACGCGCTCAACGTCGCGGCGCGCTACGCAACGTGCATCCTGGATCTGCCGGGGACGCGCAGCGGCTCGTCGATGCTCGCGCTCGCTCTCCGCCCCGACGCCAGGCGGCTCTTCGTGACCGACACGGGGGCCGGCGCGGTGAGCGAGATAGATGCGGAGACGCAGAAGGTGCGCCGCAGCGGGTCGTTCGCAGGCCGGGGGGGCTCCGCTGACGGGTCGCGCGCGCTGGCGGTCGTTTCGTCCGACGGCAGCCGGTTGTACGCGACGGCGTCGCGCGGTATCGCGGTCCTCGGCACGGCCGACCTCGCGCTCCGCTCATGGGCCGCGCCGGATCTCGCCGTCACGGCGCTCGCTCTCTCCGCCGACGGGTCGCGCCTCTACGCGCTCGCGAACGGCGCCGTGCATGTCCTCGAGGCGCCGTCTGGACGGCCGATCGCCGAGCACGCGCTGCCCTCGAACGCGCGCGCCATCACCACCGTCACCGTGCGCTGACGATCCGGGAGGACCGCGCCCTCACCGACCGGACCCGCGTCAAGGATCTCGAAACGGGCGACGAGGTACGCTTGCTCCGCTGGCTGCTTCGGCCGCCAGATCAGATAGTCGGCCCGCTTGACGGGCCTTCGGACCCGGCATACAGTATTAGCAGTCACGCGGCGCGAGTGCTAACGGCACCCCACACGCCTACGACCCGCGCCTCGCGCTGCGAAAACTCAGGGTACCCAACCATAGGGAGGGAGCACACATGGCAGCAGTCGCAACGAAGCTCAGGCTCAAGCCGCTCGGCTCCCGCGTCGTCGTCAAGGCCCTCGAGCGCGAGGAAATGACGAAGAGCGGGATCGTTCTTCCGGACACCGTGAAGGAGAAGCCCCAGGAGGGCAAGGTCCTGGCCGTCGGGCCGGGCGATCGTCACCCCGACACCGGCGAGCGCATCGCCGTGGAGCTGAAAGAGGGCGATCGGGTCCTCTTCCAGAAGTACTCAGGCACCGAGTTCAAGCTCGACGACGAGGAATACATCGTCCTGAACGAGAAGGACATCCTCGCACTCGTCGAGTCCTAAGAGGAGAGAGCATGGCAAAGCAGCTGGTATTCACCGACGAAGCCCGCAAGGCACTGAAGCAGGGTGTCGACACGATGGCGAACGCCGTCAAGACCACGCTCGGCCCGAAGGGCCGCAACGTCGCCGTCGACAAGAAGTTCGGCGCGCCGACCGTGACCCACGACGGCGTGACCGTCGCACGCGAGATCGAGCTCGAGGACCCCTTCCAGAACATGGGTGCCCAGCTCCTGAAGGAAGCGGCGACCAAGACCAACGACGCGGCCGGTGACGGCACCACGACGTCCGTCGTCATCGCGCAGGCCATCGTCCACGAGGGTCTCCGCAACATCGCCGCCGGCGCGAACCCGATGCTCCTGAAGCGTGGCCTTGAGAAGGGCGTTCATGCCGTCGTGGCCGAGATCAAGAACCAGTCCAAAGAGATCAAGGGCAAGGACGAGATCGCCCACATCGCCGAGGTCTCCGCCGCCGACCGCGAGATCGGCGAGCTCATCGCCGAGGTCCACGACAAGGTGGGCCGCGACGGTGTCATCACTGTCGAGGAGTCGAAGGGTCTCGAGTTCGAGAAGGAATACGTCGAGGGGATGCAGATCGACCGCGGCTACATCTCTCCGTACTTCGTCACGAACGCGGACCGCATGGAAGCCGCGATCGACGACCCGTACATCCTCATCACGGACAAGAAGATCTCCGCGATCACCGACGTCCTGCCCGTGCTCGAGAAGCTCGTGCAGGTCTCGAAGAACTTCGTCATCGTCGCCGAGGACGTCGACGGCGAGGCGCTCGCGACGCTCGTCGTGAACAAGCTCCGCGGCACGATCAACGTGCTCGCTGTGAAGGCGCCGGGCTTCGGCGACCGCCGTAAGGCGATGCTCGAGGACATCGCGATCCTCACCGGCGGCCAGGTGATCAGCGAGGAGGTCGGGCGCAAGCTCGACGCCGTCACGGTCACCGACCTCGGACGCTGCCGCCGTGTCACGGCGACCAAGGACGAGACCACCTTCGTCGAGGGTCGTGGCGCGCAGGACAAGATCCTCGGCCGCGTGAAGCAGATCAAGGCCCAGATCGAAGAGACCACCAGCGACTTCGACAAGGAGAAGCTGAACGAGCGTCTGGCCAAGCTCGCCGGCGGCGTCGCGGTCATCCGCGTCGGCGCAGCCACCGAGATCGAGTTGAAGGAGAAGAAGCACCGCGTCGAGGACGCGCTCTCCGCGGCGCGGGCGGCCGTCGAGGAGGGCATCCTGCCCGGCGGTGAGGTCGCGCTGATCAACGCGATCAGTGCGCTCGACAACGTGAAGGACGCCGAGGGCGACGAGCTCACCGGCGTGAACATCCTCCGCCGCGCGCTGGAGGAGCCCTTCAAGCAGCTTGTGGCGAACGCGGGCCGTGACGGCTCGGTCATGCTCGAGCAGATCCGCCGCAAGCAGGTGGAGACGAAGTCAGGGAACTGGGGCTACCACGTCATCAAGAACGAGGTCGTCGACCTCGTGAAGGAAGGCATCATCGACCCGGCGAAAGTGACCCGTTCCGCGCTGGAGAACGGCGCATCCGTCGCGGCGATGATCCTCACCACCGAGGCGCTCATAACGGACCTGCCGGAGAAGGACAAGGCTCCGGCCGGCATGCCGCCCGGCGGCATGGACTACTAGCTGGAGCGGCGTGAGCGATAGCGAGCGCGGTCGGCAGACACCCAGCCGAAGAGAGGCCCGGTCGAAAGACCGGGTCTCTTGACATGCCGACCTAATAGAAGCGGGACTGCATGACGATCGGCCCCTCGCGCTTGCCCTCGGCGCGGGTCTCCAACGTCACGGCGCAGCGGTCGAAGCCGGCGACGGGGACGCCAACGTCGACCATGCGCACACGGCCTTCGCCCGCAGCGAAGCTCGACCCGCGGACCCACCGTCCCTCCGCGTCGACGAGCCAGATCGTGTAGATCTGACCCTGCGGCGCGGGCGCGAGATCGTGGAAGACAACGAATGCGGGGGAGCCCTGCGGGGCGTAGAGCATCCCGCCGATGCCCTGCCAGCGATCGATGCCCGACATGTACCAGGTCTTGCCCGGTTGACTCACCCGTAGCCCGATCGCGCGCGACTCGTCGATCTCGGCGCGGAGCGTGTCCACCTGCCGCAGCGCTCCGACACTCAGCACAGCGAGAGCCAGAACGGCGGCGGCGAGCGCGTACGTCGACGCCGACACGTGTCTGCCGGGAAGCGCGGGGAGCCCCGCCGCCGCCGGCCGGTCCGCGGCAGCGAGGATGCGGTCCCGCAGCGCCGCGGGTGGCGGGGGTGCGGGGAGCGCGTCCTGCAGGGCCCACACCGTGGACTCCAGCGCGCGGGCCTCGGTGAGGCACTCGACGCAGACCGTGAGGTGATCCGCCACGACCCGTTCGGCATCACGCGGCAGCGCGCCCAGGACGTACAGCTCGAGGTCGTCGATGGCGTGGCTCACGGCACGTGCTCCAGCGCGCGGCGCATCTTCTGGAGGCCGATCCGCATCCGGCCCTTCACCGTCCCGAGCGGCACCCCCATGAGCGCCGCGAGCTCGACCTGGGTGTAGCCGCCGAAGTACGCGAGCTCGATCGTGCGGCGCTGCGCCTCGGGGAGCGTCTCGAGCACGCGCCGGACCCCCTGGTGCTCGACGTTGCGCGCAGCCTCCTCGGCGGTGTCCGCGTCGCCGGCCCGGAGCTCCGCCGCCTCGAGGGGGGCCGGCCGGAACGCCGTTTTCCGGCGGAGGACGTCGACAGCGCGGTGGTGGACGATCGAGAGGAGCCAGCCCCGGGCGTTCCCGCGCTCGCGGCGGTAGCTGCCGGCGCCGCGCCAGGCCAGCAGGAACGCGTCGTGGACGACATCCTCGGCAGCCTGGGCCTCACCCAGGATGCGGTAGGCGAGGGCATAGGCGAGACGGCCGTAGCGATCGTAGAGCGTACCGAGCGCCGGGAGCCGCTGCGCGGCCAGCTCGGCCATGAGGCCGTCGTCAGTGGGCTCCTGCTCGATCACCCACGGACTGTACGGATGTGGTCCAGTCACGGATGCCGGAGGAGGGGGAAAAGCAAGAGCGACCCGAGCGGCCTGCCGCTGTGCCACGCCGCTGCTTCGAAGCCCAGCGACTTGGCCAGGGAGCCGATCCTCGATCTCCTCTCGGACCGCCTTTGATGCTATCTCCGGTTGCGCTCCCGGGGCCCGTGACCGTTGATGGAATCTCTGGTCCCGTTCCCTTTAGCAGACCCCTCGGGTCGCGCCGAACCATACGGCGCGGGCGCATCGCCCGGCAACGTCCTTATCCACAGGTTAGGCGTCGCGTCACCGTTCATGTCCACAGCCTGGCCGAGTTGTCCACCCGCTCTCCACACGTTGCGATCGCGACCTGCGTCGGGCACAACGAAGCCCCGAGGCGCTGCCACCAACGGAGCGCGGGTCCTGCGATGTCATCGCAGCGCGCTTCCCCGGGTGACCGCCCCTCGAGGCGTGAACGGACCCTAGCGCCGCCGCTCGGGCGGCTGGAAGCGGTCTATCCACGAACCAGTGGTCCGTTCATCCACAGGATCGGCGAAGTTATCCACCAGCCGCGAGCGCCGGCGCACGGTGAGCGCGCGCCATGGTTACCCCTCGTGAATCGAGGGCGCACCGCGGTCGGGCCGCGCCCGGGTTGATGTCACCATCAGCCGGTGGCCGATCCGATCCTCGACCCGCTGAATCCGGAGCAGCGTCGCGCCGTCACCCACGCGACCGGGCCCCTGCTCATCCTGGCCGGTGCCGGCTCCGGCAAGACGCGCGTGCTCACCCATCGCATCGCCTTCCTGCTCCGGGATCTGGGCGCCGAGCCGCGCGCGATCCTGGCCGTGACGTTCACGAACAAGGCGGCGCGGGAGATGCGCGAGCGCCTCGAGCGTCTCGTCGGGGCCGAGCGGCTCGCGGATCTCACGGTGGGGACGTTCCACGCGTTCTGCGCGCGCCTGCTCCGGCGCGAGGGGCCGGCGGTGGGACTTGACCGTTCCTTCGCGATCTATGACGGGCCGGACCAGCGGGCACTTCTCCGCCGCGCCATGGAGCGGAATGGTCTCTCGGAGCGCCTCTTCGCTCCCGGTGCCGTCGGCGCGGTGATCTCGGCCGCGAAGAACGAGCTCAAAGGACCGGCGGACCTGACCGGCAGCGCGCGCGACCAGCTCGAGCGTGTCTCCGCCATCGCCTGGCGCGGCTACGACGCGCTCCTGCGCGAGAACAACGCCGTCGATTTTGACGACCTGCTGCTGCTCGCCTGCCGCCTGTTCGAGACGAGCGACCGCGCTCTCGAGCGCTGGCAGGAGCGCTACCGGCACCTGCTCGTCGACGAATATCAGGACACCAACCGCGCGCAGTACGTCCTGCTGCGGTACCTCGCGGGCCTCGAGCGCAACATCGCCGTAGTGGGCGATGACGATCAATCGGTCTTCTCCTGGCGCGGGGCGGACGTCCGCAACATCCTCGACTTCGAGCGGGACTTTCCCAACGCGGTCGTGGTGAAGCTCGAGCAGAACTACCGCAGCTCGCAGCGCATCCTCGACGCGGCGTACGCGGTCGTCCGCAACAACGCCGACCGCAAGGACAAGCGCCTCTGGACCGACCGACAGGGCGGGGATCCCGTCGTCGTCATCGAGTCGTACGACGAGCATCACGAGGCCGAGCAGGTCGCCCGCGAGATCGAGCGCCTCCAGCGCGAGGGGCAGGTGACCGGCGCGCGCGATGTCGCGGTCCTGTACCGGGCCAACGCGCAGTCACGTGCGCTGGAGGACGTCTTCCGAAGCTTCGACCTGCCGTACCAGGTCGTCGGCGGCGTCTCCTTCTACGAGCGCCGTGAGGTGAAGGATGTTCTCGCGTACCTGCGGGTGCTGCGCAACCCAGTCGATAGCGTCGCGCTTGCGCGCATCCTCAACACGCCGCCGCGCGGCCTCGGCGCGAAGACGCAGGAGCGGCTCGTCGCGTTCGCGCGCGAGCAGGGCTGCCCGCCCTCCGAAGCGCTCCTACGCGCCGCTGAGATGGGAGATCTGCCGAAGCGGCAGCAGGCCGCGCTCGTCGCGTTCGGTGGGCTCCTCGCGCGCCTACGCGATGAGGTCGCCGAGCGCGATCTCCCGGCTCTCGTCGACCAGGTCATCGGCGCGACCGGCTACGCCGCTTACCTGCAGGACGGGACCGAGGAGGGCGAGGAGCGCCACGCGAACGTCATGGAGGTCCGCAGCCTCGCCGCGGAGTTCATCGGCCTGGCGCGGGAGGACCAGCTGCCGTCGTTCCTGGAGCAGGTCGCCCTCGTCTCGGACGTGGACGAGCTGGAGACCGAGCGACCGGTCGCGACGCTCATCACGCTCCACGCCGTGAAGGGACTCGAGTTCCCGATCGTCTTCATGACGGGCCTGGAGGAGGGCGTATTCCCGCACGCGCGGTCGCTCGACCACGAGGCGCGCATCGAGGAGGAGCGTCGCCTCTGCTATGTCGGGATCACGCGCGCGATGCATCGCTGCTACCTCTCGTACGCGCGCAATCGGATGCTCTTCGGCCGCACCAGCGCGAACCCGCCGTCCCGCTTCCTCGGCGAGCTTCCGAAGGACGGCGTCGAGCACCGCGGGACGCTCCCGACGGAGGAGCGAGATCAGTGGGAGGAGCTCGATTGGGCGCGCGGGCGCCAGCGCTATGAGGAGCGCAGGACAGCGCGACGAACGGCAACGCTCACTGGCATGCCCCGGAGCTGGGGCGGCTCAGGCGAGGAGCGGCTTGGCCGCGACGAGCCGCAGGGCCCCCGTGAGCGGAGCACGCGCAGCGGCGCAGCGAGCGGGGTCCAAGAGTTCCGGGCCGGGGACAGGGTCCGGCACCCGGCCTTCGGCGAGGGTGTCGTCGTCTCGAGCGCTCTGCGCAGCGACGACGAGGAGGTCACCGTCGCGTTCCCGGACAAGGGCGTGAAGCGGCTCATGGCGGGCTTCGCGGGTCTCGCGAAGCGGCCGTGAACCCCGCAGCGACTGTCCTCTAGTCTCGCGCCCGTGCCAGCCTCGACCGCGGAGAAGCGCGCCGCCGAGCTGCGTGAGCGCATCGAGCGTGCGAACTACGAGTACCACGCGCTCGATGCCCCGACGATCAGCGACGAGGCCTACGACGCCCTCTTGCGCGAGCTCCTCGAGCTCGAGACGCAGCACCCCGAGCTCGTCACGCCGGACTCGCCGACGCAGCGCGTCGGTGCCGCGCCGTCGGGGAGGTTCGCTCCGGTCGAGCACGCCTCACCGATGCTCTCGC
>JACDAF010000074.1 GCA_013695575.1 Chloroflexota bacterium
AGGTGGACCAGATCCGCGCGCACATCGGCGCCGACTCGCTCGGCTATCTCTCTCTCGAGGGGATGATCTCGGCCACCGGAGCCACCTCCGGCGAGCTCTGCAGCGCGTGCTTCACCGGCGACTACCCCGTGCCGGTCCAGCTCGAGCTCGGCAAGAGCTCGCTCGAGCGTGAGGTCGGCGCCAGATGACTCGCGCGTTCTCATGGTAACTACAATTGATATGATGTGGTCATGAAAAGGGCCAGTCGGAAAGCAGCGACCGATTCCGTGGGTGTGCGTGAGCAGAAGCCCGATTCGGTGGGCGTGCGCGAGCTGAAGGCATCGCTCAGTGGGTACCTGCGTCGCGTCCGTGCCGGCCAGTCGCTCACCGTTACCGACCATGGCGAACCGGTCGCTCTCATCATTCCGATCGGTATCCCCGCCGGTCTCGATCGGCTCCTCTCCGAGGGCCGCGCCTCCTGGGCCGGGGCCGGGGCGGGACCCGGAATGCCGACGGCGCGCCTGCAGGGGCCGAAGACCGCGGCGGAGCACATCGTCGAGGACCGCGACGCCCGTGAGAGCGAGCTCGACGCAGCGTTCCGTCGCAAGCCGCTCGTGGCTGGCAAGAGCTGATCGCCTTCGTCGACACGAGTGCTTTCGCAAAGCTGCTCGTGGTCGAAGCCGGGAGCGAAGCTGTCCATCGCCTCGCGTCCGAAGCGCGGGTGGTCGCCGCCTCCCGGCTCCTTCACGTGGAAACACGCGCGCTCCTCGCGCGTCGTGAAGCGGACGGGACGCTCGCGGCGGCCGACCTTGCGGAGGCGCGCTCGGCCTTCGAAGGTTGGCTCCGACGCCTGTATGTCATCGAGATCGACGCGTCGCTCGCCGACGAAGCCGGGCAGCTGGCCGAACGGCGCCTGCTGCGCGGCATGGATGCCATACACCTTGCATCTGCGGCGCTCGTCGCGCGGACCGGCGGCGACTTCATGTTCGCGACCTATGACGACAGGCTGCGGCGGGCCGCGGTCGCTGAGAAGATGGAGGTCCTCCCATCGTGAGTGGCCTCACATACAAGGGTTCCGGAGTGGACATCACGCGCGCGGAGGACGCGCTCTCGCGCATCCGCGAGCGCGTCGCGCGCACGAAGCGGCCGGAGGTCATCGGCGGCATCGGGGCATTCGGCGGGCTCTTCAAGGTCGCGGGAACCGACACGGTCCTCGTCGCGACGACGGACGGGGTGGGCACCAAGCTCGAGCTCGCGCGCGAGCTCGATCGGCACGAGGTCGTGGGGACCGATCTCGTGCACCACTGCGTGAACGACGCGCTCGCCATGGGCGCGGAGCCGCTCTTCTTCCTCGACTACTTCTCGTGCTCGAAGCTCGACCCCGAGGTGTTCGCGCGTGTCGTCGGAGCCATGGCGGACGCCTGCGCCGCCCATGGCTGCGCCCTACTCGGCGGCGAGACCGCCGAGATGCCGGGCATGTACCGGGAGGGCGCCTACGACCTGGCGGGCTTCCTCGTCGGCTCCGTCGCGCGCGACCAGCTGCTCGACCCGCTCCAGGTGGGCGACGGAGACGCGCTCATCGGGCTTCCCTCGAGCGGCCTGCACACCAACGGGTACACGCTCGCGCGTGCCGTGATCGATCGCGCGGGGCTGGACCTCGCCGCGCCCCTGCCGGAGCTGCGCGGCGGCACGCTCGGTGACGCGCTCATGAGGCCTCACGCGTCGTACCTCGGAGCCGTCCGCACGCTGCGTGGTGTCGCGCGCGTGCGCTCGATCGCCCACCTCACCGGCGGCGGCTGGGAGGGCAACCTGCCGCGCGCGCTCCCGCCCGGGCTCGGCGCGCGCGTCCATCGCGACGCCTGGACCGTCCCGCCGCTCTTCACGCTGCTCGGTAACGCCGGCGCAGTCCCCGACGCTGAGCGCTGGGATACCTGGAATATGGGCATCGGCCTGGTCGCGGTCATCGCGGCCGAGGACGCGCGTGCGGCGCTGCGCGCGCTGCCCGACGCGATCGCGATCGGGCACGTCGAGACCGCGACCGGCACGACCCGCGTCCGCTTCGCCTAGATGCTTCTCCTCTGCTCTCGTCTCGCATGACCCTTCCCATCGCCGTCTGCGTGAGCGGCCGCGGGACCAACCTCCAGGCGCTCATCGACGCGATAGCGCAGGGCCGGCTCGACGCGCGCATCGTCTTCGTGGCCGCGAGCCGCAAGAGCACGCCTGCGCTCGACCGGGCCATCGCGGCGGGCATACCGTGTCGTGCGTTCCCGCCGGCAGCGAATGGGGGCCGCGAGGCGGCGCAGACGCTCATGGCTGCGGCGATCGTGAGCGAGGGCGCGGAGCTGGTGGTGCTCGCGGGCTACGACCGCATCCTCTGCGACGCGTTCTTCGAGCGGCTCGGCGGCGTGCCGGTCATCAACATCCACCCGTCGCTCCTCCCCGCGTTCGGGAGGCTGAACGGGGTGGCCGTTCACGAGGCGGTGCTCGCGGCGGGCGTGACCGAGACCGGCGCGACGGTACATCGCGCCCGCGCCGGGACCGTGGACGAGGGCGAGATCCTCCTGCAGCGCGCCGTGGCGGTCCACGCGGGCGACACGGTGGAAACGCTCGCCGCACGCGTGCTCGCGGTCGAGCACGAGATCTTGGTCGAGGCCGTCGCGCGGTTCGCATCGCGGAGCGCCGTCGCGGGGTGACGCGCGCTATGGATTCAGCGTGTCGGACGCCGCGCTGACGTCATCCTCGAGCGCCGCGGGGAAGGCCCCGAGTCCGGGATGCGCCAGGAGCCGCGCGATGCAGTCGGCGCTCCCGCCGATGTAAGTGCTGTCGAGGTCGATCTCGCTCGCGACGCACCACGCGCGATTGTCGGGCCACCAGAGACTCGGTCCGTGGCCGTGCGGCCACGTCCGGGCCATCGCGGCGCTCATGCCGATGTCGCCGCGCAGGAGGTAGTACCCGCGACCGGGCCTGGCGAACGTCGGCGCGCCATGGAACCCCTCGGTCTCCGGCATCCCCCCGTACCCGTACCAGACCGCGAACCAGCACGTCTCGGCGCGCGAGGTCCCCTCGCGCAGAACGGGTACAAGGTGATCGACCACGGCGGCCGGGAGGTGTCCGCTCAGGGGTGCCCTGTCCCAGAGCGGCGCATCGCGGCGCAGCCCGGCGCCGGCGATCCGCTCGAACTGCACAAGCGGATGCATGGCACGGCCGTTCCGCGCGGCGATCTCGGACCACCGCACGGGGCTGCCCTCGTGGGACGAGTTGTCGCGCGATGCGGGATGCAGGAGTCGCGCGTACGCCTCGAAGCCATGCGGGACGAGCGCGCCCACCGTCGCCCAGCGGTACCACGGCAGCGTGCACGCCGTCGCAAATACGCGACATCGCGGCGCCGCGGAGCGCCGTGCCCAGGGCCGCTGCGATCCGCAGCGAGGCGAGCTCGTCGGCGAACGCGCGCTCGCGGTCGCCCTGCGCGAGGAGGGACCGTCCAGCTCGCGATGCTCGATCTGGTGCCCGCGGCAACGCCGATCCGGACGATCGGTGTCGATGGCGAGGACATCGACGCGCTCGCGCGCGAGGCGCAGGGCGGCTACCTCGTGATCCCCGAGATCGCTCGGGACAGCGACATGCCGGGGTACATCTGGGGCGAGCCGGTCCGGCGCGCCTTCGCGGCGCGAGGGTGCTCGCTCGCAGTCGTGCTGCACGCTGACAGCGTCGACGAAGCTCTCGGGATCATCCGCGAGAACGAGGTGCCGGATGCCGATCTCGAGCGGCTCGATCTGCTCGTCCACCTCCGTTCGCTGGGTGATGACTGGCAGTCGCCGACCAGGCGAGTCGTCGCGCACGTCCACGAGGGTGGCTCCGCGCCGCGGTTGCTCCATCGCTGGGATGAGGCAGCCGATCGATTCGATACAGAGGCGAAGCCGAGCCGCATCTAGATCGCGGGTCTAACTGACGAGCTCTCCGGCGCGGGCGCGCGCCACCAGGTACTGCGCGAAGCGCGCGTGCGGGTCGAAGCCCACGAGCGTCTCGGCATCGGTGACGAAGTTCGAGAGCGCGTTGATGTCGTACACGTACGGCAGTCCGTCGCTCGCGCTCACGAGGTACTCGACGCCGCCGACGTCCAGGCTGCCCTCCTTCGCGATGTGCAGCACCGCGTCGATCATCTCCTGCGGCGCGTCGAAGGCCTCGATCTTGAGCGCCTTCTTCGCCGGTGCATCCACGACGCAGTTGTCCCACTCCGCCTCTCCTGGTACTTGGCAGATGTCGGCCGGGCAGAGGTTGAAGTCCTGCGCCCGGTCGTTGGTGATCTTGATCGCGTAGAGGTACTCGCCATCGAGGAACTCGACGCGCACGATCGATCCGTCGGCGGACTCGATGTACTCCTGCACCAGGACCGTGCCGTCGGGACCGAGATCGAGCGTGGCGGCAGCGCCTGCGACCTCGTCGATGTCGTCGAAGCGGCGCATCAGCGCGCCGGACCCACCGATGTTCGGCTTCACGATGACCGGGAAGCGCAGGCCGCGCGCGGCATCCACGATGCGCGCGGCGTCGCTCGCCGCGTGCGCGCGGGGGGCGCGGATGCCGAGGCGCTCGAGGAGCAGCAGCTGCTGCGCCTTCGAGAGCTCGAGCGCGAACGCGTCGCTGCCGTTCACGACGGGGATGCCATGCCCTTCCAGGAACGGCAGGTACCGGCGGGCGAAGGCGAGGCTCTCCGAGTGGCCGCGCAGGTAGGACGACGGCGACACCTTGTTCACCGCGAGCGACCAGTCCGGTGCAGGAGCGTCGGGGTCGAACGAGAGCTCGTTCACGAAGACGCGCTCATAGGGCGCACCCGTCGCATCGAGCGCGGCGAACAGAGGTTGCATCCAGGATTCGTTCTCGTACAGGATCGCGATCGGCCTAGACACGGAGCACCTCGAGCGATGTGGGCTTCCCGTCCTTGTAGCGGACGCGGACGCCCTCACAATAGGAGAACGCGTTTCCGCGCAGATCCTTCCCGATGGCTTTCGCGATGCGAAGCGATGCGAGCTCGATGACGCCGCCGTGCGTGATGACGAGCGCGGTGCCATCTCGCGCTGCGCTCCCGAGGCGCTGCCAGGCGCCTGCCTGCTCGTCCGCCAGGGCGCGCTCGCGCTCCCCGGACGCGAGGAGCGGCGCGTACTCCTCGATGGTCCGCACCTGCACGATCTGCGAGAGGTCGGGCAGCAGCGCCGGATCGGCGAGATCGAGGCGGCCGCCGACGATGGTCGCGGTCTCCTTCGCGCGCGGTAGCGGGCTCGAGGCGACGACCACGTACGCGGGTGCGGTCCGCGCGAGGCGCTCGGCCATGGCGCGGCCGGCCGTCGAGAGCGCGGACCCGGCCTCGGTCGGTCCGGCGCGCTCGGCGTGACGTCTCACCTCGACCGTGGCCACGGTCCGCAGCCTATCCGCTAGATTTCCCCACCTGATGCGCGTCCTGGTCACCGGCATCAGCGGCTTCGCGGGAAGCCACCTTGCCGAGTACATCCTCTCCGAACACCCCGACGTGGCGGTCTACGGGACCGTTCGCTGGCGCTCGCGCATGGAGAACC
>JACDAF010000099.1 GCA_013695575.1 Chloroflexota bacterium
GTCGGGAACGCCGACGCGATCCTCGACGGGAAGCGCCGCTTCGAGCACCGACGCGTCCCGCCGAAGCGGCTGCCTGCGCGCGCCTACCTTGCCGTGGGCGGCACCGGCGTGGTCGGCGAGTGCGAGCTCGGCGCGCCAGAGCGCAAGACGACCGACGGCTGGGCGCTGCCGGTCGCACGACCGCGCCGCTACCGCGCGCCACGCCCGCTCGAGCGCTACGGGCTGCTCAAGACCCCGCGCTCGTTCCAATATGTCGATCCTGCGTGACCGCCGTCAATTGGCCGCCTTCCACGCGAAGCTCACATGCGTGATGAGCGTGCCGTCGGTCTCGAACGTCCAGGTCGTGTAGTTCGCGAAGAGGCCCGGCGCTCGCGTGAGTCCGCGCAGGATCACGATGTCACCTTCGACCTGCTCTTCGCGCACGATCCGGATGAAGGGCGGCGCCATCCGCATGAGACGGCGCGCGCCCTCCTTGCCTTCCAGCTCGGTCTCGCCGCCGGGAAGAACGATCGTCACGTCGTCCGCACAGACCGATGCCGCACGCTCCGGATCCTTCGTCTCGAGTGCGCGCATGAAGGTCTTCGCGGCTTCGAGCGGCGTCACGCGGTCATTGTCGCCGCGCGGCGGCGTGCGCGCCCGCGAACACCCACTCGGTCCTCATGCGGACACCGAGCGCACCGACGCCGAGAGCGGCAGCGATCCCGGTCCCGAGCTCCCAGCCCGCGGTGTGCTTGCCGCGCGGCAGGGCGGCATAGCGCTCGCCAGCAACGATCACGTCGGTGCTTCCCTCCGTGTCCTCGGATGAGAAATCGCGGCCGCCCAGCAGCAGCGGCAGCGCGCGCTCGACGGCGAACGACTCGATCCGCGCTCGGACCGCCGGCTCCTGCGGCGCGGACACGACCGGGCGTCCTTCAGGGAGACGGGCGAGCACCCCCTCGACCACGTCCTCGCCGAGCCGTCCGAGCACGGTGACGTCGGCATCGGCGACGCCGAGTGCGATGTCGGCACCCGGCTCCTCCTCGACCAGGACGACCACGCGGAGGCTCGCCTCGGCGAAGGCCGTGAGCGCCAGAGCGACCTCGACCTCGCGCCGCGAAAGCTCGCCGAGCTCCGGACGCTGCAGGCCGAGCTGAGACGCCGCCGACAGAACGAGTCGACCGGCGCGCGCATACAGCGCGTCGTCGAGCGGTCCGGTGGGCAGCATGGGCTCGCGGTCGAAGAGGCCGGTCGGCGCGCCGGCTTCGGCCAGCACCGCTGCGCAGATCGACGCGATTCGCTGAGCGGCGCCCCCGCTGACACGCGCGACCAGGTACCGCAGGTCGGGCCGGTTCGCGTCCAGGAGGGCGCGCATGCGCTCCGCCGCAGGCCCGCCCGCGACCGGGTCAAGCGCCTCGATCACGCTGCGGACCCCGCTCGCCTCCATCAACGTGGAATCATGGCTCCATGCGGCACGCCCGCGCGTTGCTGCCATACGCCGCGACCGCACTGATCGTCGTCGCGGCAAGTGCGGCCGCGCTCGGCCTCGCCGTCGCGGATCTGCGCGATGCGCGGGACGCCGCGGTGGAACGGCCGTCGGTCGCGCCGACCGCCGCGGCCCGCAGCTTCCCGGAGCTCTCGCGGACAGGTCGACTCGCGTACTGGCGGGCCGACGCGTCGGGGACCGGGGGCGAGCTCACGGTGGCGAACCTCGACGGTACCCTCCGGCGCGCGCTCGCGCGGACCGATGCGACTCGCCGTATCGCCCTCACGCGGTGGACCCCAGATGGCGAGGCCGTCGCCTTCGTCGAGAACGGGGTGACGCTCGTGGTCGCGAGGCTTGACGGCACACGCGCGGAGATCACGCTTCCCGACGACGTCCGCGCGACAGGGGCGCGCATCACCGAGCACCGCTGGACCGCGGACGCGGCGCGGGTCGCCGCGAGCGTCGTGCGAGCGGACCTGCGGAGCGACGGCTACACGGCGCGCCCCGCGGACCGCACCTGGGGCCGGGCGACGACCCTCGACGACGTGTTCGTATCGGAGTGGGCCGACAACGATCACGTGCTCATCCACACCGGCGGCGGCGTCATCGGCGTCCTTCGCGGCGGCACGGTGAACGCGATACGACCGCTCACAGGCATGCCCGCGACCTCGCCGCTCGTCGCCGACGATGGCCGGGTGCATTTCCTCAGCGGCGCCATCGCCTCGATCCCGCGTGACATCACATTGCCGTATCTCACGGCGACCGCCGCTACCGTGTGGAGCATCGGCCTTGACGGTGGGGACCCTCGCCGCGAGACGCAGAACCCCCTGGACGACGTCCGGATCGAGGCTCGCTACGCCCCCAGCCGGTACCTCGCGCACCGTGGCTCGAGCCAGCTGCAGGTCCTGCTGTCCGAGGCCGTCAACATCCCGCCGATCGACGCCGGCCCCGCCGAGCGGGTCGTCGTCGCGCCGGACGGCCGTACCGCGGTCGGATTCTCGGCGAGCCGGATCATCCGGTTCGACCTCGCGCGCGGCGCGGCGACGGGCTCGCTCGGCTCTCCGACGGTCATCCTCGATTCCGTCTCCGGCGGCGACGTCTGGCACCCGCGCGCGCTGCGGGCGGCGACGCCGGCTGCACCGGCCGCGGCCGAGCGGCCGGCCGCGCGATACGTGTTGAGCCTCGGCGGACATCTCTGGTCGATGGGTCCGGACGGGGTAGCCTCGTTCCTCCGCCCCCGCGCGCTGCAGTCCGGCCGCCGCCCCCGCCGCCGCCCATGTGGTCACCGAACGGCGATCGGATCCTGACGATCCAGCCCGCGGGCCCCGGGATCGCCGGAGGAGCACTCACGCCCGTCGCGGTGACGATCGACCGCGACGGGAGCGCGCGCCAGTTCCCGGAGTCGCGGGCGCCGACCGCTACGCCGACATGGTCACCGTTGGGCGACGCATTCGCCGTCGTGGTGGACCGGCGCGGTATCGACGGCGCGAGCGCGCAGGCGGAGCTCGAGGTGCGGTTCCTGGGCGTGGACGGCTCTGTCGCGCGACCGCCGATCGCGGCTCGGGACGCGGCATGGACGCGCGCCGGCGTTCTCCTGCTCACCGATGCCGCGATCGATCTCTCTCTCGGCCCGAGCAGCCGCGCCGTGATCGAGCTGGCGCGGATCCTCGATGATCCGCGGGGCGGGTTTGCGACCGACCGCGCGAGCGTGACGTTCGCCTCGCTCGCGGCGACGCCGGATGGCGGCTTCGCCTCCGTTCGGGTCGCGGTGACCCCGCGGAACGGTGTCAACCAGTTCGCGATCGCGCTCATCCGTGTGGCCGACGGTGCGCTGACCGGATTCCTTCCGGGATCGACGCTGCAGGACGTCGGCTGGTCCCCGTCCGGGCGCCTGCTCGGGTCCACGCTGGCAGGCCGGCCCGAGAGC
>JACDAF010000128.1 GCA_013695575.1 Chloroflexota bacterium
CTACAAAACTGACTCGTTCCCGAAACGCATCGACCGCGACCCGCGTTGCGCCGTCGGGATTATGGACTTCGACGCCTCGACGGGAATGGTTCGTCACGTCGGGTTTCGCGGGCGGGCGCGGTTGGACGGCTACGACCGGGAGCGGATGAAGCGGTTATTGAGTAGGTATCTGGGCGAGGAGCAAGAGTGGGACGCGCGGTTCGCGGAGATACTCGATGACCGGGACTACGTTTTCGTCAGGTTCGTCGCCGAGACGGCCGTGGTGCGCGATCAATCCTACGCGGTGAAGGTAAAATGACCGCCTCTCTTGATCGCGGGGCTGGCCGAATGAGTGGTAGTGTTGCAAATATTTTCTTGGTCCCAATGGGTAAAGTTCGCTGCCGTACTTAGACCTCAATATCTTGTCTACGGAAGAAGTTTTTGCAACATCACCCCCGTAGGCGTGTGCTTCAGCCCGTGCCCGCGATGAAATCCTTCAGCACACGTGCGCGCGACGGGTGGCGGAGCTTGCGCAGCGCCTTCGCCTCGATCTGCCGGATGCGTTCGCGCGTCACATTGAACTCGCGCCCGACCTCCTCGAGAGTACGCGTGCGGCCATCCTCAAGCCCGAACCGCAGCTGCAGCACGCGGCGCTCGCGGCCGGTCAGGCCCTCGAGCACGCTCTCGACCTGCTCCTTGAGCAGCTTGTGCGACGCCGCGTCGCTCGGGGCGAGCGCCTGGTTGTCGGGAATGAAGTCGCCGAGGTGGCTGTCCTCTTCCTCGCCGATCGGTGTCTCGAGGGAGACGGGCTCCTGCGAGACCTTCACGATCTCGCGCACCTTGTCCGCCGTGATGAGCATCCGCTCGGCGATCTCCTCCGCCGTCGGCTCCCGGCCGAGCTCCTGGAGCAGGCCCCGCGACACACGGATGAGCTTGTTGATCGTCTCGACCATATGCACGGGGATGCGGATGGTGCGGGCCTGGTCGGCGATCGCGCGCGTGATCGCCTGGCGGATCCACCAGGTGGCGTACGTCGAGAACTTGTAGCCCTTGCGGTAGTCGAACTTCTCGACCGCGCGAATGAGCCCGATGTTCCCCTCCTGGATAAGGTCCAGGAAGCTCATGCCGCGGCCGATGTACTTCTTCGCGATCGACACGACGAGTCGCAGGTTCGCCTCGGTGAGGTTGTGCCGCGCGTCGTCGCCCTTCTGGATGAGCTCGTTCGCGAGACGGCGCAAGGCACGCTTCTCATCGTTGTCATCCTCGACATACGCGTCGAGGTGGCGCACGAGGGCGGTGCGGATCTCCTGGCCGAGCGCTACGAGCTCCGCGAGCCGGTCCGCACCTTCGGCGGCACCGTGCACCTTCGAGTACGCGGGAAGGATCCGGAATGCGAGACGCTCCGGATCGCGGCGCGCGGTGTCGACGATCCCGACGATCTCCTCGATGAGGATCTTCGCCTCTGTCGAGATCTCCTTGCTGTTGCCCTCGGCCTTCAGCGCGTCGCGAAGCTTGAGGAGTCGGCTCGTGTGCCTCCGCAGTTCCTTGCCGCCGTCGTCGTCGTCGAGCGCAAAGCGCAGCGCCTTGTTCGTGAACCGCGTGGCCTCGTCGACGAATTCCTTCGGACGACCGACCGCCATCCGCTTCTTCGTCTCGACACCGAGCTCGTACAGGTGGATCCCCGC
This sequence comes from Chloroflexota bacterium, assembly GCA_013695575.1. Classification (GTDB taxonomy): domain Bacteria; phylum Chloroflexota; class Limnocylindria; order P2-11E; family P2-11E; genus JACDAF01. The sequence goes on from JACDAF010000128.1 coordinate 1,665, forward strand.
GAGGGCCGGCGACTCGAGCGCCTGCTCGCCGAGCTCGATCGACTTCGCGAGGTTGACCTCTTCCTCGGCGTTGAGGAGCGGGACCTTTCCGATCTCCTTCAGGTACATGCGGACGGGGTCGTCCACCGAGATGAGGTCGCTCGCGAGGACGGCGGAGATGCTGTCCTCGCGCTGCAGCTCCTCGGTCTCGTCCTCTTCTTCCTTGACCTGGCTGAAGGTGGGGCCGCGCTCGGCCTCCAGGATCTCGACGTTGTTGTCGTCGAGGATCGTGAGGAGCTCCTCGACCTCACCGGGCTCAGCGTCGGGGATCGCTCGGGCGACGTCCTCCTGCGTGAGGTAGCCCTGCTGCTTTCCCTTGGCCAGCGCCTTCTCCGCGTGCTCGCGGTGCTCGGCGGTGATGCCGGTGCGCTCGGGCGCCTTGACGGCCTCTTTTTCCTTGGTCGCTGTCTTCGTCGCCATCGTTACTCGCTCTCCATCTCGTTGCGGAGGACGGTGGACTCCTGCTGCTTCTTCATCACAGCATCGAGATCCTCGACCAGCCGCGCCACCTCGTCGTCCAGTGCTCCCACGTCTCCACCAGTCGCGCGCGCGAGCTTTCCGCGCGCTTCGAGCAGGCGACGCCGCAGGTTCTGTACCCGGAGACGCAGCGCGGCGATCTCGAGTGCGCGGCCCGCGTCCGCCTCGCTCGCCGGCTCGGCGCCAGTGGCGCCAAGTGCCGCAACAGTGGCGGCCAAGTGAGCCGGGAAGTCAACGCTCGGACGCTTGCCCCGCAGGTGTTCGAATATCGCCCGGTGCTCTGGATCCGATAGGTCATCGGGTGCGAGATCGACGCGCGCGGCCTCTTCCGGGAACTGGACCAATTGTGCCATGACGAAACGCTCGAGGGCGGTCGATTGTTCCGGCCGCCGCACCGGGGAGTCCGACGGCGGTGCCGTCGGTGGCGGGGCCGCCCGGCGCGCCGTCGCTTTCGGGGCCCGTTGGGCCTCGTCCCGGAGTGCCTCTTGCGGGACGCCCGTGAGGGTCGCGAGCCGCCCGAGGTACAGCTCGCGGGTCAGGGCATCCGGCTCCTCGGCGACGAGGGGGAGCGCCTCCGCCAGGAAGCGCCGCCTTCCGTCGGGCCCGCCGAGGTCCTGTCTCGAGGCCACGCGGTCGATGACGTACTCGAGCACGGGCTTGGCGCTCCGGAGGACCTCGCGCAGCGCCGCCGGGTCCGACCGCGCGAGCTCGTCGGGATCGCCGGTGGGCAGCTCGGCCACGTAGACCGTGAGGCCGGTGCGCGTCGACAGCGCCCCGGACCGCGTCCGGCGCACGACGCCGACAAGCTCGCGCCCGCGTTTCTCCGCCGCTGCGGTCCCGGCGGCGTCGGCGTCGAAGGCGACGACCGCGCGGTCGACTTTCAGCGCGTCGAGGACGCGATACTGCTCCTCGGTGAGCGCCGTGCCCTGCGACGCGACGACGTTGTCGAGGGCGGCCTGGTGACAGGAGATCGCGTCGAAGTACCCCTCGACGATGACGGCCTCGTTGCTCCTGCGGATCGCCGCGCGCGCGACGTCGAGCGCGTAGAGGGTCGCGCTCTTGCTGAACAGGATCGTCTGCGGTGAGTTGATGTACTTCGCGGGGTGGCCGCCCATCGCGCGGCCACCGAAGGCGATGATCCGCCCCTTCGCATCGCGCGTCGGGATCATCAGGCGGTCGTAAAAGCGGTCGAAGAGTCCGTTCTCGGTCGAGATGACCAGGCCGCTCCCGACGGCCTCCTCGTCGCTGAAGCCCTTCTTGCGCAGGTACGCGAGGAGCCCACCGCGGCTATCGGGTGCGTACCCGAGACCGAACGTGTCGATGGTCTCCGGCGTGATGCCGCGTTGCGCGAGGTACGCGGCGGCGGCCTTGCCGGCGCCGGTGCCGCGCAGCGCTTGGCGGAAGTAGAAGAGCGCGGTGTCGTGCGCGGCGAGCAGTCGCTTCGCGTGCTCATTCTCCTGACGGGGACGCGTCGAGAGCTGCACCCCCGCGCGTTCGGCAAGGCTCCGGAGGGCGTCCACCTTCTCGAGGTTCTCGTGCCTCATGACCCAGTCGAAGGCATCCCCTTTCGCGTCGCAGCCAAAGCAGTGGAACGTGCGCCGTTCCGGATCCACCGTGAACGACGGGGTCTTTTCGGCGTGGAACGGGCAGAGCCCTTTGTACGTGCGTCCGGCCTTGCGCAGCACGACGCGCTCGGAGACCAGCTGCACGATGTCGATGCGATCTTTGACCTGGTCGAAATCACCTGGCACGGCGATACGCCTCGCTGCGGTGGCGGATGGTGTCGATGATCACGGTCTTGGATCGAGCGTCGAACCGGTAGAGGATCCGATACGCACCGACACGCAGCGAGCGCAGATGCGCGAGCTCGCCGCGCAGCGCCTTGCCGCGCAGCGGCTCGTCTTCAAGTGACAGGATCGCCGTGTCGGCCGCGGCCGCGTAGTTCGCTGGGAGCCGACCGAGCTGCAGTCTGGCCTCACGGGATAGAAGAAGGCTAGCCAGTCCCCGCTACCGACCGAGCCGCTTGCGCACCTCGCGGTACGGAGTCACGCGGCCGGCCTTGAGGTCACGCTCCGCGCGCCTGAGCGACGCCATGGTTCCCGGGTCGGCCAGGACCTCGAGCGTCTCCTGCCAGCTCTCGAACTCATCGGCGGACATGACGACCGCAGCGGGACGACCCTGTCTCGTGATCGTGACGTGCTCATGCGCGGCAGTCACTTCATCGACCAGCTTCGAGAGATCCTTGCGTGCCTCGGTCAGCGGGAGTGTTCTCATGACCCGAAATTGTACAGCTTCCTGTACAGCGCAGCTACCGGCGGCTCCAGGCCGTCGGGATGAAGATGGTCTCGTAGGTATCGAGCGCGTAGCCGTCGGTCATCCCGGCGATGTAGTCCGCGACGGCGCGCTTCGGCCCCTCCGCCTCCGCGATGCGCTGGTGCTCAGCGGGCATGAGCTCGGGCCGTTGCTCGAAGTGCTGCAGGAGCTCCCACAGCATGTTCTGCGCCTTCTGGTCCTCCGTCTTCGCAGCGCCGGACAGGTAGACGTTCTCGAACATCCACTCGCGGAGCGCGTTCGTGGCCTCGAGCACTTCGTCGCTCATGCGGATCTCGCGCTTGCCGTACGAGCTGCAGATCACGTCGTAGACCATGGTGTCGAGCCGCTCCGCGCGGCTCCGGCCGAGCGCGTCCGTCACGGCATGCGGCAGATCCGACTCCTCGATGATCCCGGCCCGGATCGCGTCGTCGGCGTCATGGTGCATGTACGCGATCTTGTCGGCGTAGCGGACGACCCAGCCCTCCGCCGTCTCGGGAGTGCCCCACGCGGCATCCTCGACACCACCGCTCGTCGGCGCGGAGTGCTTCAGGATCCCGTCGCGCACCTCGTGGGTGAGGTTCAGGCCATCGCCGTTCTTCTCGAGGCGCTCGACGATGCGGACGCTCTGCTCGTTGTGGCGGAAGCCCTCCGGCAGGAACTTGCCGAGCAGCTCCTCCCCCGTGTGACCGAAGGGCGTGTGCCCGATGTCGTGGCCGATGGCCATCGCCTCGACCAGGTCGACGTTCAGCGCCAGGGCTGCGGCGATCGAGCGCCCGATCTGGCTCACCTCGAGGATGTGCGTGAGGCGCGTGCGGTAGTGGTCGCCGATGGGAGCCAGGAAGACCTGCGTCTTGTGTTTCGTCCGGCGGAAGGCCTTGCTGTGGATGATGCGGTCGCGATCCACCTGGAACGCCGTGCGCGTTGGCGAGGACTCTTCGGAGCGGTCCCGCCGCGCCCCCGTCGACCGTGTCGCCTGTTCCGAGAGGATCCGGTCCTCATTCTCCTCGAGGCGCTCGCGGACTCGCAGGGCCGCGACGCTCCGGGTGCGCGACAGCCTCGCGGAGTCGACCTCGGTCGCCATGGCGTTAGGTTAGCGCCGACGATCCCACAACAGACCGGTGAGCGCCCAGCGCTCTGGCTGAGTCCGACAATCCGAATGGAGGTCCCAGATGTGCCATCCAGAGGTGCCGCCCGGCACTCCACTGCCCAACGTGCGTGTGGACACGGTCGGGATCGACGTGGACGGGGGGCGCCTGCCCGGCGTCCTCGCGCTGCCTGCCCGCAGCCCGGCGCCCGGCGTGCTCGTCGTCAACGACGTCTTCGGGCAGAGCGACTTCTACGAGCACCTTACTCGGCGGATCGCCCAGGCCGGCTTCGTCGCGCTCGACGTCGACTACTTCTTCCGCCAGGGTCCGGTCGCCACCGGCGACCGCGAGGCTGCGATGAATCGCGCCCAGCAGCTCGACCAGCTGACCACGCTGGACGACCTCGATAGGGCGATCACATGGCTCGCGGAGCGCCCCGAGGTCGAGGGCGCCCGCATCGGGACCGTCGGCTTCTGCATGGGCGGCACGCTCGTCCTCGATCTCGCGGCCGACCGCGACGACCTCGCGACGGTCTGCTACTACGGCTTCCCGGCGCGCCGCGGCGAGAATCCACTCGCGCCGCCCGCCCCGCTCGAGGTCGCGGAGCGGATGAGCGGTCCGATCCTCGGCCACTGGGGCGACCAGGACGCAGGAGTCGGGATGGACAACGTGCGCGCGCTCGATGCGAAGCTCACGGCGGCCGGAGTCGAACATACCTTCCACCTCTACCCGGGCTACGGTCACGGCTTCCTGAAGGCCCTGCTCGACGACGAGCGGGCGGAGGGCCATGACCAGGCCTGCGGGTCATGGAAGCGCACGCTCAGGTTCTTGAGGCACCACCTCGGCGGCGAGCTCAAGGACGCGCCAGCCTAGCGGCGCGTCACGCAATGGCTCCAAGCCGTTCGCGGCTCTCTCGCTAGCGGTCTCGCCTCGCTCCATCCGTCGCGAGCGCCGCCTGAGCCGCGGCGAGCCGCGCGACCGGCACGCGGTATGTCGACGGCGACACGTAGGTGAGGCCGAGCTCGTGGCAGAGCGCGACAGATGACGGCTCGCCCGCGTGCTCCCCGCAGATGCCGATCTTGAGATCGGGCTTCGTCGCGCGCCCGCGCTCGATGGCGATGCGCATGATCTCGCCGACGCCCTCCCGATCGATGACCTGGAACGGATCCGCCGGGATGATCTTCTCTTCGACGTACCGCGTGAGGAACGACTTCTGCGCGTCGTCGCGCGAGATGCCGAGGATCGTCTGCGTGAGGTCGTTCGTCCCGAAGCTGAAGAACTCCGTCTTCGTCGCGATCTGGTCGGCGATGATGCAGGCGCGCGGGATCTCGATCATCGTCCCGAACTTGAACGGGATCCTCCGTGTGCGCTCCTGCTGCACGGCCTCCGCGACGGACATCACCTGCTCGTGGAGGCGATCGAGCTCCCCCATGGTCGCGATGAGCGGCATCATGATCTCGGGCTTCGCGCGCACACCCTGTTCCGCGACGTCCGCGGCCGCGCCGAGGATCGCGCGGATCTGCATCTCGAGGATCTCCGGGTAGACCAGGAGCAGGCGGCAGCCGCGCAGCCCGAGCATGGGATTGTCCTCGTGCAGCTGCTCGAGCCGCTTCTGGATGACGCGGTTCCGGCCTGTCTCCGGGCTTGAGCCGTTCCCCGTCGCTTCGGCGACGGCGATGTCGACATCGACATCCGCGAACTCCCGCAGGAACTCGTGCAGCGGCGGATCGATGAGACGGATGACGACCGGCAGGCCGTCCATCGCCTTGTACATCTCGCGGAAGTCGCCCTGCTGGAACGGCAGGAGCTTCGCCAGAGCCGTCTTCCGGCCGTCAAGGGTGTCGGCGAGGATCATGTCCTGCACGATCGGCAGGCGGTCCGCCTGCCGGAACATGTGCTCCGTGCGCGCGAGTCCCACGCCCTCGGCCCCGAACTTCCGCGCCTGCACACACTCCTCCGGCGTGTCGGCGTTGACCCAGACGCCGAGCTGCCGGCGCTTGTCCGCCCACGAGAGCAGCTCGATGAGCTCCTGCTCCTTCGTGTAGTCAGGCTCGACCGTGGGCAGCTCGCCCGCGAAGACCTCGCCGGTGGTCCCGTCGATCGAGATGAAGTCGCCTTCCCGCACGACGTTCGAGCCGACCTGCATCTCGCGCTTGCCGAGATCGATCGAGAGATCCGCGCAGCCGGCGACGCACGGGAGGCCCAGCCCGCGCGCGACGACCGCGGCGTGGCTCGTCGAGCCCCCGCGCGCCGTCAGGATGCCGGTCGCGGCGATCATCCCGTGGAAATCATCTGGGCTCGTCTCCGGGCGCACGAGCACCACGAGCTGCTTCTGTCCCTTCAGCTCGACGGCGCGGTCCGCGTCGAACACCGCGCGCCCCGTCGCGGCGCCCGGTGAAGCGTTCAGGCCCTTCGCCAGGTAGCGGCCCGCCTTGCGCGCCTTCTCGACCTCCTTGTCGTCGAAGCGCGGCAGCAGCAGCTGCTCGACCTGCGCCGGATCGACGCGCCCGATCGCCTCGTCCCTGGTGATGAGGCGCTCCTTCACCATGTCGGTCGCGATCTTCACCGCCGCCCGCGCGGTCCGCTTCGCGGAGCGCGTCTGCAGCATGTAGAGGCGCCCCTTCTCGATGGTGAACTCGAGGTCCTGGGCGTCGCGATAGTGGTGCTCGAGCCGCTTCGCGATCTTCTCGAACTCGGCGTACGCCTTCGGCAGGTCCCGCTTGAGCTCCGCGATCGGCTTCGGCGTGCGGACCCCAGCGACGACGTCCTCGCCCTGCGCGTTCACGAGGTACTCGCCGTAGAGCACCTTCTCACCGGTGTTCGGGTCGCGCGTGAACGCGACGCCGGTGCCGGAGTCGGCGCCCATGTTGCCAAATGCCATCGATTGCACGTTCACGGCGGTGCCGAGCGTGTCGGAGATCTTGAACTGCTTGCGATAGTCCTTCGCACGCTGCCCGAACCACGAGCCGAAGACCGCCTCGACCGCGAGCCGCAGCTGATCGCGAGGATCCGTCGGGAACGGCTTCTTGGTGTGCTGGCGTACGACGTCCTTGAACTCCGCCACGAGGTCCTTGAGCGCGCGTGCGCTGAGCTCGGAATCGATCTTCACGCGGGAGCGCTTCTTGCGCGCCTCGAGCGGCTCATCGAATGCCGTCCCCGGGATGTCCTGGACGATCCGACCGAACATCGAGATGAACCGCCGGTAAGCGTCCCAGGCGAACCGGTCGTTCCCGGTGAGCCGCGCGAGCGCCGCACGGGTCTCGTCGTTGAGGCCGAGGTTCAGGACCGTGTCCATCATTCCCGGCATCGACATGGCGGCGCCCGAGCGCACCGAGACGAGCAGTGGGTCCGTCGCGTCGCCAAGGCGCCTGCCCGTCGCGCGCTCGACGCGCGCCAGCGCCCGCTCGACCTGATCCCAGAGGCCGTCCGGCAGGCGCTTGTTGGCGTCGAAGTACGCGTTGCACGCCTGCGTCGTGATCGTGAACCCGGGCGGCACCGGGAGCCCGGCGTTGGTCATCTCGGCGAGCCCCGCGCCCTTGCCGCCGAGGAGCTCTCGCATCTTCGCGCTGCCCTGTGCCTTGCCGTCAACGAAGAGGTAGACCCACTTCGCGCCCGCGCGGCCGGGCTTGGACGCGGCGCGCGATCTCACAGCTGTACGTGGCATACGGCCCTCCCGTCGACGTGGAGATAGTGGCAGGAATGGTCGGATGAGGTCTGCGGACTCCCCGATCTCATATCCGCGCACGGGCAGCATCCGGCTTTCCAGGCATGGCAGCGCCGAACGGCCTTAGTGATGGAACTCCGCATAGACGATCTCGCCGGGAAACGCCCGGACGACGACGGTCTCGCCATTCAGTGAGGCCGGGATCGCTCGGCCGAACTGCGTCGTCTCGATCCTGAAGCTCGAGCTGGTGGGGATGCCGGGCGCAACGCCAGGGACCGGCCTGCCATCCAGTGAATGCTCGTCGCGGCCGTCGGCGATATAGCCCCGGGGCCGCGTGAAGATGATGAGACCCTTGCCCGAGGTCGCAGGCGCGTCCTCCAGCAACCGCAGGCTCACATGGTCACTCGATCGTGGGAACGGCGAGCGGAAGAAGTGACGCACGGCCTGGCTCGCCGCCTCGACGACGAATTCGTAGGACCGGTCGGGTTTCGCGCTCAGGGTCCCCCAGCTGCCGTCCTGTCCGGTCGTCGTGGTAAGGACGGCGCCGCCGGTGCGAGCACCGGTGGAACCGTCGACCTCGTAGATCGTGACCGTGACCCCGGCGACGCCCCTATTGGTCGGCGCCCGGTTCTCGTAGCCGCCGACGTAGCCCGTCAGCCGCGGCCGGTCCTCCGGCGCGATATCCGTCTTCCCGGTCTTCCCGGTGAGGAACCTGTATGTCTCGACGAACGCCCGGGCGCTGAACGCGGTCTCGCGATGGTCGATCCCCTCCAGGACGACGTTGGTCGCACCGCGCAGCGCTGGACCGTCGTAGCTGATCCCTGACATCCGGCCGGGCGACAGCTCCGGCTGCGCGTACTTGTCGAGCCGATCGCTGCGGATGGTCAGGTACTTCACGCCCGGGATGACCTCGGCGCCGTCGTTCAACTGCTTCATGAACGCGGCGGCGCCGTTGAACTCGCTGTTCGGGCCACCCGGTATCGAGTAGACGCCGTGGTTCACACCGCCGCCCAGCACGACCCATCCCACCTTGGCCGCACCGCCACCGTTCTTGAGGTAGTTGCGCACGGTGTTGGCGCCGCGCGAGTTGGCGACCAGCGCGACCATGGCGGACTTGGTGCTCTTCAGGATCTCGTCCACCCTCGCGGAGAGCTGGTCCCTCACGTCGCCCGTGCTGCTGCGGTTGGCTTGGGCGACTGCGTCATCGTCGCGGGCGGTCGGTGCGATCAGGTCCACCGCGAACAGCCGGTCCCGCGGGTAGCCGTTCGACTCGAAGCGCCAGATCGTCGTGATCCAGAGTGCGGAGGAGTCACCGTTGCCGTGGACGAAGAGGATGGGAGGCAGGCTCGCGGATGCGTCGTCGGCCTCCTCGGGGGGGCTGGCGCAGCCAGCAGCCACCAACGCGGTGGTCAGGACTCCGGTCACGAGCCGCCAAGCTGTCGCCGGCACCAGCGGCATCCGGACATTGTGGGATCGTTGGCAGGTTTCCTGCTCCCGCAGAGCGGACATGTCGGACGTGGTACGTTCGCGACCCGTGTACGGCACCCCTGGGTACAAGACGCTCCTCGGCCGCGTTCGCTCGAACGTCCGCGCCCTCATCCGCAAGCAGCTCGAGCTCCCCAGGCAAGAGATCGCGGAGATCGTCAGGGCCAACCTCAACGCGGCGAAGTTCTTCGCGATCGCCGCGATCTTCGGTCT